>USQV01000199.1 GCA_900556965.1 uncultured Clostridium sp. | reverse complement strand
CTTGCTGAACTGCGGAGCGCGACGAGCTGCTTTGAGACCGTACTTCTTTCTTTCTTTCATACGCGGATCTCTTGTTAAGAAACCAGCTTTCTTTAATACCGGACGGTACTCAGCGTCTGCATGAAGCAGTGCTCTGGAAATACCATGTCTGATTGCTCCAGCCTGTCCGGAGTTTCCGCCGCCACGAACATTTACTAATACATCAAACTTATCAGCTGTTTCAGTAGCTACAAGCGGCTGACGAACGATGAGCTTTAAAGTCTCAAGACCAAGATACTCATCAATATCTCTTTTATTGATTGTAATCTTTCCTGTACCCGGTGTAAGATATACTCTAGCGATAGATTTTTTTCTTCTTCCTGTTCCGTAGAATTTTGCGTTAGCCATTATGATTTCCTCCTTTCAGACCTCAATTAAAATTTGATTTCTAATACTTCCGGTTTCTGAGCTGCCTGCTCGTGGTCAGCACCAGCATAAACGTGAAGCTTAGTAATCATGCTTCTACCTAACGGTCCCTTCGGAAGCATACCTTTAACTGCTAATTCAACAACCTTCTCCGGCTTCTTAGCCATCATTTCTTTTAATGTAGTCTCTCTCATACCGCCTACATAATCGGAGTGGCTGTAATAGATCTTCTGATCTAACTTCTTACCTGTTACTTTGATCTTGGAAGCGTTTACTACGATAACGTAATCACCGCAATCCATGTGAGGTGTAAATGTTGGCTTATTCTTTCCTCTTAATACCTTAGCTACTTCAGATGCTAAACGTCCTAATGTATATCCCGTAGCGTCAACTACATACCATTTTCTTTCAATTGTTGCCGGACTGGCCATAAAGCTTTTCATGGGTTGACCTCCTGTTTGTACTTAAACTAATCATTGTTTCTGTATCGTAAAATACCGTTTCCGGGGCTTTGGCTACAGTATTTTCAACCGATGTCACAGTTATACATTATATTATACTCTGTCGGGTGTGTCAACTGTTTTTTGCCCAAAATCACTGGTTTTTCTTAGACTCCAAGTACGCATTCAGCTCCGCATTTTTAATATCCGTAATAAACATGTGGCCCGGTGCATGGGTGATCGTAATGGACGGTCTTGCATTTTCAACCGCCGCCTGCGGTGTTACACCGCAGGGCCAGAATACCGGCACCTCACCCTCATAAATATCGACAGCCTCGCCGTAATCCGGCTTCATCACATCTGCGATACCGATCTTTGCCGGATCACCGATATGGACAGGAGCGCCATGAACATTCGGCATTTTTTCTGTGATCTCAAATGCCTTTTTTGCATTTTCCGGCGTCATGGGACGCATAGAGCATACCATAGGTCCCTCAAAGGGACCGGCCTTTACCGTCTGTATATTTGTCTTATACATAGGAACATTTCTGCCCTGAGCAATATGTCGGATCTCGATTCCTTCTTTCATAAGTGCCTCCTCAAAGGAGAAGGAGCATCCGATCAAAAAGCCTACATATCCGTCTTTCCAGTATTCAGACACATCCGTGATCTCCTTTTTGAAGACTCCGTTTTCATAAATCCGGTAACGCGGAATATCCGTAACGATATTTCCGCCTTCGCCCATCGCATGGGTTTTTGGCGTACCCTTTATCACCTCGAGAACCGGACACGGGAACGGGTTTCTGCGCGTATATTCTTCAAAATCTCCGGCATACTCCGGCGGAAGTATCACGAGGTTTGCCTGAGCGTAGCCGCGGCACATTCCGGCTGTCGGAAAATCAATGATCCCTTTTCTTATGAGGGAGCGTACCTCAGAAGGTGTCATATCCACATAAGGAGTTATATCAAAAGCCATATCGTTTTATCCTCCTGTTTCATATCAGTATTCTGATTCCAATCAAAGCTCGATGAAAAATTCCTGTCCATCAACAATAACACGGTATTTTGCACATTTGCCCCAATACAGGCTGTCAGCACATGCAGCCGCTGCCAGTGCAACCGCCTGAACATCGGAGGCAGGCTCTGCCTCGCGTGTGAGCTTCTTTGCCAGCTCCTTCATTTCCGTATTCCACTCACAGTAAAGTCTCTGTGCTTCCTCGATCGAGACCTTTTCAAAATGGATCCGGGCGCCCGGCATACACTGAGCCAGCTTCGGCAGGTCTACCGATATAACATTGGCGATCTTTGTATATCCGCCGGTCGTCTGATGATCCGCCATCATGACGATCGGATTTCCATGAGACGGCACCTGTACGGCCCCAAAGCTGATTCCATCTGTGATAATGTCTCCGCCCGCCTTGTGTTCGATGATCTCTCCTTCCATCCGGCAGCCCATCCGGTCGTACTCATTTGAGATCTTATATGTGCTGTTAAGGAAGGTATCGATCCCTTTTTCCGTAAAACAATCGTCCTGGGGGCCCATCACTACGCGGAGCGTACATTCCCTTGCCGAAAAATCGTCCGGCGCCAACCGTCTTTCTGCCATATTCGGAAGCCACTCTGCCGGAGCACGAAATCCGATCTCATCTCCGGCTCCCAGCTTTCTTCCCTGAAAGCCGCCGATCCTTGATTTGAGGTTCGTTGAACGGCTTCCCATTACTACAGGGATGTCAAGACCGCCTGCAAATGCAATATAAGCACGGCTTCCGCTCACCATTCCTGCAAAGCTCAGCGTCTGTCCTGCGTTAACGTGCACTGCCCGGTATGAAGGCATTGCAAGACCATCCAGCTTCGCTCCGAGATCTCCGCCTGTTACCGCAATGATGTTATCGGTGAGGAAACGAATCGTCGGCCCCATCATGGTGACCTCGATCACCGCCTCGTCGACATCATTTCCCGCCAGAAGATTGGCAAGACATGCAGAGCGTGTATCCATGACACCGGAAACGGACATTCCTGTCTCCTGATACCCGTATCTCCCCAGATCCTGTATCGTAGTCATAAAACCGCCGTTTACTATTCTGATTCCCATGGTCACGCCTCCCTGTCATGCACAACATATCTGTAGGTATCGTTCTGTACCTGTTTTTCAATTTCCCTGTACTCATTCTCCGTTACAGAGCGAAAACGGATATACTGCCCAGCCTTGAGAAGCACCGGCTCCTCTCTTTCCGCGTCA
>USQV01000198.1 GCA_900556965.1 uncultured Clostridium sp. | reverse complement strand
CCCATGTAACCACGTCCATGTGCTTATCTTGTTATCCATTATATTTTATTTCCGGTAATTTATGAATTACTGATGCCGAATCCATTACAGGCTGCCTGAAGGCGTGCTTCAAACTGACCATAGAACTCTCTGTTCGGGTCAAAAGGAGTAAGGTAAAATATAGTCAGGACATACATACTGGCATTTTTTGCCGCCTGCTCGTCGCTTCCTTCTTTTATCACCCGGCAAAGCTCCTTTAAAAAATAATGCCATTTTGATATATAGGCGTCATAACGTGCCGCCTCCGGCGTATCGATCCATTTTTTTACCTTTACCTTTGCCCGGCTCTCCTTCTTACATTCGTGAACCTGCAAAAAATACCGGAAGCTGCCGTTTTCATAAAGTCTTCCTAAAGGAAATATACGGCAGATACCCGGACGGAAGCTATGGATCCGGCACCGTCCCTCCGCGTCCAGAAAGGAACAGCTTTCATCGGAGCCTTTCATTTTCAGATTGGGAAGAATGACGCCGTCCACGACATTAAACTCCAGCACAGTAGCTAAGAGCGTTTTTGCATCTGTTTTTGTACCGGATACCAGCCTGTGCATATCAAGAGGATCCAGCACGATCGAGCTTCCCATCCCCTTACAGCAGGCCGAGCAGCCTGCACATCCCGCACAGTCTGCCCGCACCATATCCTCCAGATCGTAAAGTTTTCCGTCGGAAACTTCCCGCATATCAATGTTTCTTTCCATTTTCAGTCACCTCTGCTATATTATGGAGCTTCTGTCTGACTTTCGTTATCCTGCAGGCTTTGGGCCTCCGGCGCGGTTTCTCCCGCTACGCTGTCCGGAAGTCCCAGTCCATCATCATAGAGGATCTCCTCCTCGTCATACTCCTGCTGGGGAACCGTCTCCCCGCTTTCATCTGTGGCAGCCTCTGTCGATTCAGTTGATTCAGTTGTTTCCTCGCCGGGATCCAGTCCGCCCTGATTCTGGTTGCTGATTCCCTCACTCTGATCCGTCAGGCTTTCATCCTCCCCGCCCGTCACATCGGTATCCGGGAAAATATTCATATACGGAAGAACCTCTGCCATGATCTTCTGAAAGATCTCTGTTGCAAACGTACTGTGTGCCTGCTCCTTTCCCGGAAGGTTAGGAGTATCCAGCACGACGTAAGCTAAAAGCTGCGGATCGTCTGCGGGTGCGAAGCCCGCAAAGGAAACAAGATAATTTTTCGCCGAACGCGGCAGCTTCTCTGCAGTACCCGTCTTTCCGCCTATCTTATATCCGGCGACCCGTCCGGCCTTACCTGTACCTTCCTCGTTATCGACCGTTTCAAACATTGCATGGCAGATAAAGTCACTGGTGCTCTGGGATACAGTCTCTCTTACCAGCTTCGGCTCTGCCTTCTTCACAACAGCTCCCTGATCATTGAGGATTTGTTTTACCACATGCGGTTCATAATAGGAGCCGCCGTTGATAACAGAGGACAGGGCTGCTGCCATCTGGATCATTGTGCAGTTATAGGTCTGTCCGAAGGAGTTACATGCAAGGTCTGTCGGTCCCATCGTATTCTCGTTAAATACAAGGGCTGAGGCATCTGCCTCACCCGGAAGGTCGATCCCGGTCTTCTGGCCCATGCCGAACAGCTTCTGATATTTGATAAATTTCTGGATACCCAGTCTGGAGGCGATCTGCATCATTACATCATTACAGGATTTCATCAGGGACTGTTCTACATTCAGGATCCCGTGTCCATAGATGCTGACACACTTGATCCTGTATCCGCCCACATCCTGTCCGCCGTCACAGACGAAGGTTTCCTGAGGGCTTATCACGCCTTCCTCAAGACAGGAGGCCACCGTCAGGGGCTTTGCGGGAGAACCCGGTTCAAAGCTGTCGCTGATGCAGAAATTTCTCCACATTTTATTCCATGCATCTGTCTTTTCCGCTTCCGTCATGGAATCGATCTCCTCCTGCGAATACATAACATTTAAGTTTCGCGGATCGTTCAGATCAAATTTACGGTTGGAGGCCATGGCAAGAATCTCTCCGTTATTGGGGTTCATAATGAGCACTGCCGCCGTCTGGCTTCCGATTCCGTTCATCCACTCATCAATATACTTTTCGGCGATCTTCTGGATATTTGCATCGATCGTCGAAACGATGGTATTTCCGTTTTCAGCCGGCTTTATCACACGCTCCATATTGGATTCGTCATCCAGATAGCCGTATTCGCGTCCGTCCGTACCGATGAGATCATCATTATAATACTGCTCAATGCCGCCGCTGCCCTGCTTTCCCTTATCAAAGGAAAAGCCGACCACATTGCAGGCTAAGGAACCGTATGGATAAAATCTGCGGTATTCCTCCTCAAACCAGACTCCCTTCACCCGGAGCTTTTTACCTTCATCCGAATACTGCTTGTTCATTTCGCTTTTCTTTGTCTCAAAAGCCTCTTTATCCTCGACAGAAAGCTGAGTCGCATATTTTACATAATAGGAATCCGGATTTGAAGTAAAGATATTTAAAATCTCCTGCCTGTCGTAACCGAAGACCTCGCAGAGGGCAGATACCGTCGGCTCAAGATATTTTTCGGATTCCTTGCTGATCTGGTGCGGATCCAAGATCAGATTATAGACCCGTTCACTGGTGGCAAGGTATGTTCCGTTCCTGTCTACGATATCTCCGCGCCGGTAAGCCAGCGTGCGGCTGTCGTAGGAGGAGTGCTGCTTCAGCACAATACGGGTATACTCCTCATTTTTTTCCTTTATCTGGTTATATAAAACTATCACAAGTGCAAACAAAGCCAGCGTGATCACGAGAACCGCAAACGCCAGCTTTCCTTGCATATCTTTCGTAAATATTTTCTTTTTTTTACCGTTCCGGGACATCTTCATACTGTCTGACATACTCGCTTTCCGTCTTGTTATACAGCCGAACCTGATTTTTATTTGCGTAAACCATTCCCAGTTCTTCTGTCGCGACCTTGTATACATGATCCAGATCGACGGACGTATTGATCTTTGTCTCCAGAGCGTCATTGTCTGCCTTCAGCTTCTCGATAGATTCCTCTAAGGCCTCGATACGGTGAAGTCTTGCGGTAAGAGAAGACTGAAGCTTCAGATATCCGGTACACAGATAC
>USQV01000197.1 GCA_900556965.1 uncultured Clostridium sp. | reverse complement strand
CTGCGATTCTTGGAATTGATCCGTCTTTAGTTGATAAGAGTGAGATAGGTGGTGATCTCCAGTTTAAGCACCTGTCTGACAACCTGAAAACAACAGGCTTCCGTTCTGTTGAGTACAAGGGAGTTACCGTTGAGATTCTCCGCAAAACTCCGCATGTTACCGACAGCGGCTGGATTGGACCGGATCATCCGAGTACCGCCACAGAAGAATGGGGAAAGGAAATGCTCGAGACTACAGCAAACTATATTGTTGATTTCATGGAAGAATTCAAGAAGGTTAAACTTTCATAAAAGTCGCATAACACGATAAAATCAACGTTGAAAAAACTTAGAGCTAAATACAAAAGCCGGAGAGAGGGGAAAAATTTTCTTGCCCCTCTCTTTTCTTTGTATTATAATAACACAATGGATAGATATGCCGATAGGATTCGGGGAAAGGAAGCGCGATATGAAAAGAGTAGGATTCCTCACGAGCGGCGGAGACTGCCAGGCACTGAACGCAACCATGCGTGGTGTGGCGAAGGGCCTGTTCCAGATCTACGGAGATGAAGTAGAGATCATCGGATTTGAGGACGGATATAAGGGATTAATGTATGCAAATTATCATCTTATGGGAAAGTCTGATTTTTCCGGGATCCTGACAAAGGGCGGCACTATGCTGGGAACCTCAAGACAGCCCTTCAAATTCATGCGTGTGCCGGATGAAAACGGTCTGGATAAGATCGAGCTGATGAAGCAGACCTATTATAAGCTGAAGCTGGATGCACTTGTGATCCTCGGCGGAAACGGAAGCCAGAAAACGGCAAATCTGTTAAGCCAGCAGGGCCTTCATGTGATCGGCCTGCCGAAAACGATCGACAACGATCTCTGGGGAACGGATATGACCTTCGGCTTTCAGAGCGCAGTCGATATCGCAACAAACGCCATTGACTGTATTCACACAACGGCGTTCTCTCATGGCCGCGTCTTTATTGTAGAGATCATGGGACATAAGGTCGGCTGGCTGGCGCTCCATGCAGGTATAGCGGGCGGCGCCGATATTATCCTGATCCCTGAGATCCCGTATGATCCGGAGGCTGTTGCGCGAAAGATCACGGAGCGGACAAGGAACGGAAGCAGATTTTCGATCCTTGCTGTTGCCGAAGGCGCAATTTCCAAAGAAGAAGCGGCATTGTCCAAAAAAGAGTATAAAAAAAGACTGGAAGCCAGAGCGGAGAAATATCAGTCGGTGGCTTACGAGCTTGGCGCAAGGATTGGAGAAATGACCGGACAGGAGATTCGTGTCACCGTTCCCGGCCACATGCAGCGGGGAGGTGCGCCGGTACCCTATGACCGCGTGATATCCTCCAGAATCGGAGCACATGCAGCCGACATGATCGACAAAAACAACTTTGGCAAGCTGGTCGTTGTAAAAAATAATGTGGTCACCGATATCCCACTGGAGGAATCTGCCGGAAAACTGAAATATGTGGACCCGGATTCTGATATTATTAGAGAAGCAAGACTTCTGGGAATCAGCTTTGGAGATAGATAAATCATGTCATATACAGCATTATATCGAAAATGGCGGCCACAGAGGTTTGAGGATGTAAAAGGGCAGGATCATATCGTAACGACTCTGCAGAACCAGATCCGTTCCAACAGGATCGGACATGCGTACCTGTTTTGTGGTACCAGAGGAACAGGAAAGACCTCCGTGGCAAAAATATTTGCCCGGGCTGTAAACTGTGAGGCACCGGTCAATGGAAGTCCCTGCGGTAGGTGTCCAAGCTGTCAGCAGATCCTTGCCGGTACATCCCTCAATGTGGTCGAGATCGATGCCGCGTCCAATAACGGCGTAGAAAATATCCGGGAGATCCGCGAACAGGTTCAGTATCCTCCGACAGAAGGACGATACCGGGTCTATATTATCGACGAGGTTCACATGCTCTCGACCGGTGCGTTTAATGCACTTTTAAAGACATTGGAGGAGCCTCCGTCATACGTGATTTTCATACTGGCAACAACAGAAGCACACAAGATCCCGATTACGGTGCTCTCCCGCTGTCAGCGATACGATTTCCGAAGGATCACGGTGGATACGATCACAGACCGGCTTCGGGAGCTGACGAAGGCAGAAAACATGCCGGTAGAGGATCGGGCATTAAAATATGTGGCAAAGGCCGGTGACGGCTCCATGCGTGATGCGTTAAGCCTTCTCGACCAATGTGCCGCGTTCCACTTTGGGGAGACCCTGACGTATGAACATGTTCTCGATGTTTTAGGCGCAGTGGATAATCAGGTTTTCCGCGAGCTTTTCCGGGCGATCGTCGGGAAACAGACAAAAGAATGTATTAAAATGCTGGAGGAGATGGTGATCCAGGGGCGGGAGCTTTCCCAGCTTATCGTCGATCTGATATGGTTTTTGAGAAACCTTTTGATCTTGAAGACTACAGACGATGCGGAGGAGCTTCTGGATATGTCGGAGGACAACCTGAAGCTATTGCGGGAGGATGCCGAGCTGGCAGATGAAAATGTGCTGATGCGGTACATCCGTGTGTTTTCCGAATTATCCAGCCGGATCCGCTATGCGAATCAGAAGCGGGTCCTGATTGAGATCACCTTTATCAAGTTAACAAGACCGGAAATGGAGCAGAGTCTGGATGCAGTTATAGAACGTCTGGATAAGCTAGAGCAGAAGATGGCAGAAGGGATCCCGGCGGCACCGTGGCCTCCCTCAGAGGCGGCCGGAAGCGGCGTGGGAGTCCCGGCTTTGCAGGGCAATGGAGAAACGGGTAGTCCCGCCTTTGCCTCTCCGGGAGAAGGTGTTCGTCCGGAACCGAGGACGGTATCTCTCCCGAAGGCCCAGCTGGAGGATCTTAACCTGATCCGAAATGAATGGGGAAAGATTGTCCGGGATATCGGAATGTCCATCCGTCCCAGCTTCCGGGAGACCGTTGTGGAGCCCGCCGGAGAAGGCTGCCTTTGCATCGTGTTCAATGATTCCATGAACTTTGATATGGGAAGCCGTCCCAGCGTTCTGGGAGAGCTTGAACGGTATGTGGAGAGCAAATACGGGAAGTCCATATATTTTAAGGCGCGTCTGCGGGAAAACGGCGAGCGGCTGGATACCAGATATGTCACAGATGAAGAATTGGCCTCGAAGATCCG
>USQV01000196.1 GCA_900556965.1 uncultured Clostridium sp. | reverse complement strand
CTGGATTGCCCCCTCCGAAATGCTCAACCTCTTATCCGGGATCATCAGATCAATGTCAAACTCCATTTTATATCCAAGTCCAAAGCAGGTCGGACACGCACCAAACGGATTGTTGAAAGAGAAACTTCTCGGCTCCACTTCATCGATACTGATACCGCAGTCCGGGCATGAAAAACTCTCAGAAAACTGAATTGGTTCTCCATCGATCACATCCACGATCATCAATCCGTCTGCCAGCTGCAGCACATTCTCAATGGAATCTGTCAGTCGTTTTTCGATCCCCGGTTTTACCATAAGACGATCCACAACAATCTCGATGTTGTGCTTTTTATTCTTCTCTAACTTGATCTCCTCAGACAGTTCATAGAGATTTCCATCTACAACGACACGGACATAACCGCTTCGCTTTGCCTGCTCGAAAAACTTCTGATGCTCTCCTTTTCTTCCTCTGACCACCGGTGCTAAAAGCTGGATCTTAGTACGCTCCGGCAGCTCCATGATCTGATCGACCATCTGATCGACCGTCTGTTTTTTGATCTCTTTTCCACACTTTGGACAATGTGGCACTCCGATCCTTGCATAAAGCAGCCGGAAATAGTCGTAGATCTCCGTGACCGTTCCGACCGTTGACCTCGGATTCCGGTTTGTGGATTTCTGATCGATGGAAATTGCCGGAGACAATCCCTCGATACTCTCCACATTCGGTTTTTCCATCTGACCCAAAAACTGTCTTGCGTAGGAAGACAGTGATTCCATATATCTTCTCTGTCCCTCCGCATAGATCGTGTCAAACGCCAGCGACGATTTTCCCGATCCGGATAATCCGGTCAAAACAACCAGCTCATTTCTTGGGATATCCACCGATATATTCTTTAAGTTGTGCTCATTGGCGCCACGGATTTTAATATATTGCTTTGGCATTATTTCTCCTCGGAAGCAGCTGCGGGACAAACTCACATCTGCTGCATCAATATTTACTGACTGTAAAAGTTACGATTTTTCTTATCCACAGTATAGCACAACCGGCGGCAATATGCAAACGTTTGTTCGCCACAACAAATCCGGGACCTCATTTCTGAGATCCCGGAAGAAAACTTTCGTTTTATTGTCTGCCTGCCCCGGAGCATATCGTGCTCCGATTCGGCTTCGTTTCATTTCCTACCAATCGTTTCTTACAGGACTTCGATCTTATACGTGCCGTCATCCCGCTTGGTGATCTTATACTTAACACCATCCGCATCTGTTACGGTTCCGCTGGTCTTTATCTTGCCCTGTTCATTGACTACATATTCCTTACCATCGACTACGACCTTCTCATATCTCATTCCATCCTCAGCGCGGATCAGAAGCCCATTCTCATAAAGGCATCCGTCCTTAACGCCTGTAATTCCATCTCCCTTATTGCCGATGGAACCGGTCGTAGTAAAGTAGAATACTTCATTGTCATGGTTTTCATCGTTAACGATAACACGTCCTGTCATCATCTTGCCGTTTTCCGGATTAAAGTAGAATTTCTTTCCGCCGTCTACCTCGACCAGCCCTGTTACCATCCGACCTTTCGAGTCAAAGCAGTAAGTATCCCCTTTGATCTTTGCCATGCCGTAGCCTTTTCCGATCTTTGTTGTCTTATATTCCGGAGAGTAGGCACGGCCGTCCCTAAAGTAATACCAGCTTTCCTCTGCCTCGTCCGGAGATGTCAGATACTGCCAGCCGCTTGCTCTCTGGCCGCCTGACTTGTAATATTTTAACTTATCGATCTTGGAGGTGGAGAGATCTCCCCATGTGCTGCTTGTATAGTCCGCTGTGTTTACCCAGCCGTTTTTCATACGTCCATGTGTATCTAAAACATACACGGAGCCGTTTATCGTATACTCACCGCCGGCATACATCTTTCCGTTGCCGCCAAAGTAGTACCAGTATTCTCCCCAGTCATCCTCTCTGTCGGCAAGGAGTCTCCAGCCTGTTGTCATGGCTCCGGACTTGCCCAGATAATACGTTTTTCCGTCTTCCTCCAGCCAATCTGTATCCATGATCGAGTTGGAGAAGTGATACCAGACTTCATTAATCTGCTTCCAGCCGTTGGCATAAGCCTTACCATTGTTTCCGAAATATCTCCATCCGGCATCCTGATACCATTTATCCTCCAGATACATCCATGTGTTCATAACCATCTCGCCTTTTCCGTTCACATAATACGTATCATCGATCAGGCTGTTGACCTTCATCACACCGTTTGTATCTACATAATACCACTTATCGCCGCTGCGTACCCAGTCATCCCGAACCATCTGGCCTGTCGAATCATTGTAATAATACCAGGTTCCGTTTTGAGATTTCCATCCGGCCAGAGATGTGATCATCATTCCGGCGCTGAATGCGATTGTCATTGCTAACGTTAATGCATAATTCTTCTTTTTCATATCATTACCTCCCGCCTTTAAATATCTGTAAATTTTAATATTATCTATTTCTTGCTTGCATTATAGCATATATTTCCAATTATTGTTTTTCATTTTCCTTACATTTCTATAACACAAATAAGGCAAAAAAGCGGCAGCCTGATTAAAGCACCAGACTGCCGCTTTCCGGCTGTATATATAGAATAAACTACGCATTCTCTCCGAACAGGCGGTTTACCGCACTGAAAATACCACGCAGGGAGGCTCTCGTAATGTTCGAGCTAATGCCGACACCATAGGTCACACGCTTGGAATCCTGATCCATTACATGGATATAGGATGCCGCCTGCGCTCCCGAACCGGAGGTAAGAGCATGCTCGCTGTAGTCCAGAACCTTGATGTTGATCCCCAGCTCCTCCTCTATACCGCGCTGTACTGCATCAATGGGGCCGTTTCCGACTCCTTCAAACTGTCTGTTTACACCATGATCGGTGTAAGTGACAACCGCCACCGTTGTAAAATCGCCATCTGATTCAAAATCGGTGATCTTACACTTTTTAAAGTGATATGGCTCCTTCTTATCCAGATAATTCCTTCTGAATTCCTCCATGATCTGATCCGGAGCGACCTCGCCCTGTCTCTCTGCGATCTTCTGGATAATATCTGCAAACTCCTTATGCATTCCCCGCGGAAGCTTGAAGCCAAAGAAGGATTCCTTGACAAAGGCGACACCGCCCTTCCCGGACTGGCTG
>USQV01000195.1 GCA_900556965.1 uncultured Clostridium sp. | reverse complement strand
AGGCGTGAAAAAAGAGAATATATCACAAGTTTTATTTTTAAGAGGGAGAAGCGATTATGTGTACAGCAGCAACCTATCGGACGAAGGATTTTTATTTTGGAAGAACACTGGATTATGAATTTTCCTACGGTGAGGAGATCGTCATCACACCGCGGAATTATGAATTTAACTTCCGGCATATGGGACAGGCAAAAGAGCATTATGCCATCATCGGCATGGCGCATGTGGCGGGGGACTATCCGCTGTATTATGATGCTATCAACGAGAAGGGAATTGGCATGGCAGGACTGAACTTCGTTGGAAATGCCGTCTACGCAGAGGTGACGGAGGGAAAAGAGAATGTGGCTTCATTTGAGTTCATCCCGTGGGTGCTCCGCCAATGCGCGACGATGGATGAGGTGCGGGCGCTTCTTGCAAAAATGAATCTGGTCGGAACGCCGTTCGCCGAGCAGTTCCCGGCGTCACAGCTGCACTGGATCATCGCAGACGAAAATGAGGCGATTACGGTGGAAGCGGTGGCGGATGGTCTGCACGTCTACGAGAATCCGGTGGGCGTTCTTACGAACAATCCACCGTTTGCACAGCAGATGTTTATGCTCAACAACTATATCGGACTGTCCCCGAAGCAGCCGGAGAATTCTTTCGCAAAAGATGTTCCGCTTAGCACTTACAGCCGCGGAATGGGTGCGCTGGGACTTCCGGGAGATCTCTCTTCCGCGTCCCGTTTTGCGCGCGTGGCGTTCACGAGGATGAATGCGGTTTCCGGCGATTCAGAGGCAGAGAGTGTCAGCCAGTTTTTCCATATTTTAGGATCGGTGGATCAACAGAGAGGCTGCTGTGAAGTGGCGGAAGGAAAATACGAGATTACGATTTATACGTCCTGCTGTAATGCGACCAGAGGAATCTACTATTACACGACCTATGACAATCACCGGATCATGGGCGTGGACATGCATGCGGAAGATTTGGATGCAAAGCAGCTGATCCGCTATCCTCTCATATCAAAGGGGGAGATCCGGTGGCAGAATAAGTAGTGCATCGCTCACTTGTATGCTATAATAGGAAAACCAAAAAACGAGGGGAGTGATCGAATTGTTCGGAGCAAAAAAAGCAGTTATCCAGCTGACATTGCTGGCAGCCGGTGCAGCCATGCTTGGCTTCGGAGTTATGCGGGGTGAGGCAGACATCGTATTAAATAAAGCAATCAGATTGTGTCTGGAGTGTGTTGGGATTGGATAAAAGGAAGAATAGGTTATCACTGCTTTTAAGCCGTTTTCGCGGCTGTATCCAGGCAGGCGCAGCGCTGCTTACCAACATACATCTGCCGAATTTTTTAAAGGGCGGGATATATCAGGGGAAGGGCAAGTACGTTTGTGTCCCCGGATTGAACTGTTATTCCTGCCCGGCTGCCTCAGGCGCCTGCCCCATCGGAGCCTTTCAGGCTGTGGCGGGGACATCAAAATTCCGTTTTTCCTATTATATTACCGGATTTTTGATCTTGTTGGGCGTGCTGCTGGGGCGCTTTATCTGCGGCTTCCTATGCCCGTTTGGCTGGCTGCAGGATCTGCTGCATAAAATTCCGGGCCCGAAGCTGTCTACAAAAAAGCTCAAGCCGCTGACCTATTTAAAATATGTCATACTGCTTCTGACCGTAGTTATATTACCCGCAATGGTTGTAAATGAAGTGGGAATGGGGGATCCGTTTTTCTGCAAATATATCTGCCCGCAGGGAGTGCTGGAGGGAGCGATCCCGCTGTCTTTGGTCAATACAGGCATACGCTCGGCATTAGGAGCGCTGTTCACCCGAAAGCTTATGATCCTGATGGCGGTTGCCGTGTCAGCCATACTGTTCTATCGTCCGTTCTGCAAATGGATCTGTCCCCTCGGGGCCTTCTATGCGCTGATGAATAAGGTTTCTCTGCTCGAAATAAAGGTCGATGGGCATAAATGCGTCTCCTGTGGAAAATGTGCCAGAATCTGTAAGATGGATGTGGATATCACCAGATCCCCGGATCATACAGAGTGTATCCGGTGCGGCGAGTGTATCAGTGCCTGTCCCACTGATGCCGTTCGCTTTCATTATGGCTTCGGCACGATGGAACATAAAAAACAACGAAAGGATAAACAGAATGAATAAGAAAATATCGAAACTATTAACCGTAATGCTGGTCATTGTGCTGGCACTTGGACTTACAGCCTGCTCAAAGAAAGAGGAGGCAAAGAACAGCCCGACAGGCGAAAATTCCGATATCGAGGCGTTATTATCTGCGGAGCCGGAAAATTCCCGGGAAGCTGCCGAGCTGTATCAAAAGCTGATGAAAAAGGAGGAGGACGTTCTCACCGGCAGCATGGAGCTGTGGGAAAAGGTATTTCTTCTGGTGGATAAGGACAACATAACCGTTGGAGATGACAATAATTATGGCAGCTTTCTGCTTAAGATAATTGAAGATGGTAAGGACCAGTTTTCAGAGGCAGAGCTTAAGCTCCTGAAAGCCGGTGCGGAGCAGATCAGGACTTTAGAAGAAAAGCTGATGGCTCTGGAAGAAAAATACCCGGATTGTACGGGCGCTAAGGGAGAGGGAAGCAGCGTTGATGCGGACAGCGCAGGCATGTCAGGCAATGGAAGCGAAATGCAGGGATTTCCGGAGTTTCAGGGAAAGGATCTTGACGGCAACGATGTGAACAGCAGCGAGCTTTTTTCAGGAAATACAGTGACCGTCGTAAATTTCTGGTTTACGACCTGTAAGCCCTGCGTCGGTGAGCTCGGAGATCTTGATGCGCTCAACAATGAACTGGCCCAAAAGGGCGGCGCAGTGGTTGGTATCAATGCCTTTACCCTTGATGGCGATCAGGATGCGATCCTTGCGGCAAAGGAGATCCTGTCCAAAAAAGGAGCATCCTATAAGAATATCTGGTTTGCCTCCGATAGTGATGCCGGTAAATTCACCTCCGGGCTGTATGCATTTCCGACCACCTACGTGGTTGACAAAAACGGAGCGATCATCGGACAGCCGATCGTAGGTGCGATCACAGCCGCAGAGCAGGCCGAAAAACTTAACGCATTGATCGATCAGGCACTCGAAAGCGGTAAGTAAATTGAACGCAGATAAGCATTCCCCCGCTTCAAGTGCGCGGAGCACTAAGCGGCGGG
>USQV01000194.1 GCA_900556965.1 uncultured Clostridium sp. | reverse complement strand
GGCAGCGATTCAGTATATGAAGTAAAACCCCTGTGTTTTTCTGGATTTTTTACAATTTAGGTCTGGTCTTTTCAAACGTCTTATGTTATAATTCCAAGCGGTGCTATGTGCGCGTGACGGAGAAGTGATGCCTGCGGGCGGATTTTTCGCTGAGCGGCGGTCATAATGCCGGAAAACGTGTAACGCCAAAAAGCGGCAGTTACGAGATTATACGGGCGGGAAATTTCTATTCCCCGCTATCGATATATTTAAGGAGGAACTCATAAAATGAGCGTACAGGTGGAGAATTTAGAGAAGAATACGGCAAAACTTACAATCGAAGTGCCGGCAGAAAAGTTTGATGCAGCAGTTAAGAATGCATACAATAAAAACAAGAGCAGATATAACATTCCGGGCTTCAGAAAAGGAAAAGCACCGTTTGATATGATTAAGAAGATGTATGGTGCAGGCGTATTCTATGAGGATGCAGCAAACGAAGTAATCGATGCCAGCTATCCGGACGCAGCAAAGGAGAGCGGACTTCAGATCGTTTCCCATCCGACTGTAGACGTTACACAGATCGAAGAAGGAAAGAACTTTATCTATACAGCAGTTGTAGCTGTTAAGCCGGAGGTTACACTCGGACAGTACAAGGGCATTGAGATCCAGCGCGTTAAGGCTGAGGTTACAGACGAAGACATCGACGCAGAGATCAACAACGTTAGAAATAAGAACTCCCGTCTGATCACCGTTGAGGACAGACCGATTGAAAATGAGGATCTTGTTACCATCGACTTCGACGGCTATGTTGACGGAAAGAGATTTGAGGGAGGAAAAGGCGAGGATTACCCGCTTACGATCGGTTCCCACATATTTATCGACACATTCGAAGATCAGCTGATCGGTAAGAATGCCGGTGACGAGTGCGAAGTTAGCGTAACCTTCCCGGAGAACTATCATGTAGATGACTTAAAGGGCAAGCCGGCAGTATTCAAGGTATCCATCAAGGAGATCCAGAAGAAAGAGCTTCCGGAAGTAAACGATGAGTTTGCAAGCGAGGTTTCTGATTTTGAGACTCTGGAAGAATACAAGAAGGATCTTCGCGAGAAGCTGGCTGCAGAGAAGGAAAAATACGCAGCTACAGAGAATGAAAACCGTGTAGTTGAGAAGGTCGTTGAAAACGCTTCCATGGATATTCCGGAGCAGATGATCGACGAAGAAGTTCGTGCCATGGTAAATGATTATGCACACAGACTTGAGAGCCAGGGAATCTCCTTCAAGCAGTATGTTGAGATCACAGGCATGACAGCAGATAAGATCGGTGAGCAGATGAAGCCGCAGGCAATCAAGAGAATCCAGACAAGACTTGCTCTTGAGGCAGTTGTTAAGGCTGAGGATATCAAGGCCAGCGAAGAAGCAGTTGAGGAGCAGTTCGATAAGATGGCTGAGGCATACAAGATGGAAAAAGACCAGATCAAGGGTATGTTCGGCGAGGAGCAGTTAGATATGATGAAAGAGGATCTCGCTGTTCAGGCTGCAATTGACTTCCTTGTAGCTGAGGCAAAGTTAGTTGACTAATAAAAAATACCGGAACAGGTAACGATAGTACGCAGGATAAGGGGGATTGTTGCATGCTGCTTTTGCGACAATCCCCTGTCAAGTATCAGGAAGACAGGAGGAAATAATATGAGTTTAGTCCCTTATGTACTGGAATCTACCAGTAGAGGCGAGCGCTCCTACGATATTTATTCCAGACTTTTGAAAGACAGGATCATTTTTCTCGGAGAAGAAGTAAACGATGTTACGGCAAGTCTTGTTGTGGCACAGCTTCTGTTTCTGGAATCTGAGGATCCGGGAAAAGACATCAATCTCTACATTAACAGCCCGGGAGGTTCTGTGACAGCCGGAATGGCGATCTATGATACCATGAATTATATTAAATGTGATGTATGCACAACATGTATCGGAATGGCAGCCAGTATGGGAGCATTCCTTCTCTCCGGCGGAACAAAGGGTAAACGCTTTGCGCTTCCCAACGCAGAGATCATGATCCATCAGCCTTCCGGAGGAGCTCAGGGACAGGCAACAGACATCAATATCGTTGCTGAGCACATTACAAAGACAAAGCGCAAGCTCAACGAGATCCTTGCTGCCAATACAGGAAAGCCTATTGAGGTGATCGAGCAGGATACAGAGCGTGACAATTATATGTCCGCTCAGGAAGCAATGGAATATGGCCTGATCGACCGCGTTATCACCGGACATGAGAGTGGAAATCGTTAGGATAGAGGTGCAGACATGGCTATAAAACCGGAAGACAGGATCAGATGCTCCTTTTGCGGAAAAACGCAGGATCAGGTCAGAAAAATGATCGCCGGTACAGGAAACGTATTTATCTGTGATGAGTGTGTTGAGCTGTGCGGTGAGATCCTTGAGGAGGAGCTTGGCTCCGAAGATGAGGTGTCATCTGATTTTTCAGATATTAATCTTTTAAAACCAAAGGAGATCAAGGAATTCCTTGATAACTATGTAATCGGGCAGGATGCTGCAAAAAAGGTGCTGTCCGTGGCTGTTTATAACCACTATAAGAGGATCACATCAAAAAGAGAATCGGATGTAGAGCTTCAAAAGAGCAATATCCTGCTTTTGGGCCCCACCGGATCCGGTAAGACTTATCTGGCCCAGACGTTAGCGAAGCTTTTAAATGTTCCCTTTGCGATCGCAGATGCCACAACTCTTACAGAGGCCGGTTATGTTGGTGAGGATGTGGAAAATATCCTCTTAAAGCTTATTCAGGCTGCTGACAATGATGTGGCAAAAGCAGAATATGGGATCATTTATATCGATGAGATCGATAAGATAACAAAGAAATCGGAAAATGTTTCGATTACCAGAGATGTATCCGGGGAGGGCGTACAGCAGGCGCTGCTTAAGATACTGGAAGGAACGGTTGCCAATGTGCCGCCTCAGGGCGGAAGAAAGCATCCTCAGCAGGAGCTGATCCCGATCGATACGACAAATATCCTTTTTATCTGCGGAGGCGCTTTCGACGGGTTAGAGAAGATCGTCGAGTCGAGAATGGAAACCAGCTCTATTGGCTTTGGAGCCAGCGTTGCCGATAAAAAGCATTCCGATATCAGCGGTCTGTTAAAGCAGGTAATGCCGCAGGATCTGACAAAATTCGGGCTGATCCCGGAGTTTGTCGGCCGTG
>USQV01000193.1 GCA_900556965.1 uncultured Clostridium sp. | reverse complement strand
CTGCTTACCACCTGTTGCAATAATCGCGTACATATGGCACCTCCTATTATCATTACTCGCCAGCTTCGGTGCGCTTATTTGCTCTTAAAACCTCGCTGTGCGGCATACTCTAACATAATATCATCTGGTTGCCGCTCTGTCAACAATTTTTTACAAAAAAAATCCGGCATCACTGTTTATCTGTTCGTGGAGGGGACGATGGATCTTTTTCCGGGTCACCTCTACCAGTCCGAGACGTGTCATATCGACCAGCGTGGTCTTGATTGGGTCAAGGGCCAGTGCTCTGCGTAATTGTGTCATCAGCTCCGCCTGCTGCTCTTTGGATTCCATGTCGATAAAATCGATAATGATAATGCCGGAAAGATTCCTTAAACGGAGCTGGAAGGCAATCTCCCGAGCCGCCTCCAGATTCGTTTTAAATTGGACTTCCGCCGCCGTCTTTTTTTCAACATTTTTTCCGGTGTTGACGTCGATGACGGTCATTGCCTCTGTCGGCTCGATGACAAGATTTCCGCCGGATCGAAGCCACACTGTTTTTGAGAGTGCACGGGAAAGGGCACTCTCTAAGCTATAAAGGGCGCTGAGGGAATAGGGATCCTCATATAACCGAAGGGCAGGTGCATGGGGCTGTTCAAACAGACCACAGGCGGAAAGCTCCTCATAAATATCGGGGAGATCCGTTACGACCTCAGAGGTGTCGGACAGCCGGATCTCCTTAGCCGCCCGGACTGCAAAGGAATCAGGACAGAATATCGGCTTCATGGGAAGTCGATATACAGCATCTGCCAGAATTCCGGAAAGCTTCTTAAATAAAAGCCACACTTCCTCATAAATATAGGAAATGGGAACACCGTATCCGTTAGTTCGGACGATGACCTCACAGTCAGGAGTATCCATACTCTCCCACTGTTTCTTAAAATCTTCCCGCCAGCGGTGATCGGATATTTTTGAGGAGATCCCAAGAACCCTTCTTCCAAGAGTAACAACGCAATACTGTCCGGTCAGGGATAAAGCGCCGGTAAGGACAGGATCCTTCGTTTTTACAGCTGACCTTGAGATTTGTACTAAAATCTCGTCGCCGGATTTTACTGTGTCTGTCCGGACAGTTCCGTCGGCATAATAATGGATCCGGTTTGATGACAGGCTGTAGTAGCCGTTAACACCGGGGAGATATTCTACAAAGGCGGCATTGAGATTCTTTATGACGTTACGTACCTTACCGACACATATCATACCGACCTGTCCGGTGGGGTTGATTTCATCGAGACGGATCTGAACAATGCGGTTTTCCGAGGCAAGAACGGCTGCCGTATGTCCTCTCAGCTCTGTTATGATCAATTTATTCAATTTCTTCACCAAACGATTCCAGAGTTACAAAATCATGCTCCGTTTCAGATCCGTTGTCGGCGTAAACCTCCTCACGGTTGATCTGAAAGCCGAAGGCCGGGTATTCTTTTCCAAGGGAGGCACAGTATGCCTCTAAGAGAAGCTCGGGCTTTATGTTGGCCGCACTTCCGGAGGAAAGCTTAATAAAGAATCCGGTTCCATTATCTACAGTATGATATTCATAGATATACGGCCTAAGATCCATCTGCTTTTCGCCTTTTTTTGTCTTTTTCGTGATTTCAAGATCCCCGTTTTGGATGAAGGAGGAAAGTCCCATCCAAAAATCTTCATCTGACAGACCGAGGGACTCTGCATAGCCCTCCCGCA
Source organism: uncultured Clostridium sp. (assembly GCA_900556965.1). The sequence continues at coordinate 1,480 of USQV01000193.1, read as the reverse complement.
GCCGGAGCGTATAGTCGCATGCCGCTACCAGTGACATTGCATTGGCTGCATCATCCGGAAGCTTTTTATAGCTTAAAACCTCCATGCCTTCCACCATTACTTTATTTAATCTGCGAGTCATTTCGCAAGAAGACTCCGTAGACAGAACCTCGATATCGAGATATTCCCCGCTGCCGGTAAGTCCCACTCCGAGGGGTGCGGCGAACGACATGATCTGGTGGGGAGAAAAGCCCTCCGAATAACGGATATTGACCTCGGCACGACGCATTGCCTTCTGGAAATAGCGCATGATATCCAAGTGGCCGATAAATTTCATATTTCCCTGTTTGGAAAACTTAATTCTGATCTTCATAGCAGACACCACCTCCAAAAATCTTTGCCCCACATCCGGAACACTGCATACGGCAATTCGGAGTTACTTTTTCCACGAGGGAATTATTCCATTCTCTCTTTAAAAATTCCTTAGTTACGCCGACATCGATAAAATCCCATGGGAACAGCTCATCTAAGCTTCTCTCTCTTGTGGTATAGAAGTCGATACTGAGGCCGCACGTATCGAAGGCCTTCATCCAGATATTATTATCGAAGGATTCCGACCAGGAATCATACAGGGCCCCATTTTTGTAAGCCTCCTCGATAACAGAAGCCACCCTTCGGTCACCGCGTGCAAATACACCCTCCAGAACAGTAACATCTGCCTCATGCCAGTTATACTTCAGACATTTATGGTTTCTCATTTCCTTCATCTTATGGTTTACGATGCGTGCCTTCTGAAGAAATTCCTCCTTCGTACACATGCGTGCCCATTGGAACGGAGTAAAGGGCTTTGGAACAAAGAAGGAGGTGCTGGCAACGACCTGTACCTTTCCCTGACGTTTCTCCTTCGGAACCTCGTCAAAGAACACCTCTGTGATCTTTTCGGAAAGAAGGGCAATTCCTTCACAATCCTCAACAGTCTCTGTCGGCTGACCGAGCATAAAATATAATTTAACACGGTTCCAGCCGCCGCGGAACGCTTCTGCAGCCCCGTTTAAAATGTCATCCTCTGTCAGACCTTTATTGATGACATTACGCATTCTCTGAGTACCGCCTTCCGGAGCAAAGGTCAGGCTGCTCTTTTTCACATCCTGAACCTTACTCATGACATCGAGAGAAAAGGCATCGATACGAAGGGACGGGAGGGATACATTGACCCCTTTCCCGTGGAACTCGTTTACGAGATAGGTCACCATTTCTTCGATATCGGTATAGTCACTGGAGCTTAAGGAGCTTAAGGAGATCTCCTCGTGGCCGGTATTCTTAAGCATCTTGCAGGCCAACTGCTTTAAATATTCAACATTCTTTTCCCGAAGGGGCTTATAGATCTGCCCTGCCTGACAGAAACGGCAGCCGCGGATACAGCCGCGAAAAATCTCCAAATTGGTTCTGTCGTGGACGATTTCTGTGGACGGAACCATATCATGCACCGGATAATAGGCCC
>USQV01000192.1 GCA_900556965.1 uncultured Clostridium sp. | reverse complement strand
CTCGCCGGGGGTCTATATCATGCATGACGCCCGTGATGAGATCATCTACGTGGGGAAAGCGATCAGCCTGAAAAACCGTGTGCGGCAGTATTTCCAGAGCAGCAGGAACAAGACGGCGAAGATCGAAAAAATGGTCTCCCGGATCGCCCGCTTTGAATACATCATCACAGACTCCGAACTGGAGGCTCTGGTATTAGAGTGCAACCTGATCAAGGAGCATCGTCCCAAGTATAATACGATGCTTAAGGATGATAAAACCTATCCCTATATCAAGGTCACGACAGACGAGGAATTTCCGCGCATTCTGTTTTCCCGGACGATGAAAAAGGACAAATGCCGGTACTTTGGGCCCTACACCAGTGCCGAGGCGGTTAAGGATACGATCGAGCTGATCCATAAGCTCTGGAAGCTGCGGACCTGCAGCAGGCAGCTTCCAAGGGATATCGGAAAGGAACGTCCGTGCCTGAATTATCATATTAAACAATGTGCGGCCCCCTGTCAGGGATATATCTCAAAGGAGGAGTACGCCCATTCCGTCGAGCAGGCACTGGAGTTTTTAAACGGGCATTATGCCCCGATTTTGTCTATGCTGGAGGAGAAGATGATGGCCTGCTCCGACGAGCTGGAATTTGAAAAGGCCATCGAATATCGCGAGCTGTTAAACAGCGTCCGGCAGGTGGCTCAGAAGCAGAAGATCACAAGCCAGAGCATGGAGGATCGTGATGTGATCGCCATGGCGCGGGATCAGGAGGACGCCGTAGTGCAGGTTTTCTTTGTGCGTGACGGAAAGCTGATCGGCAGAGAACACTTCCATCTGGCAGCCTCCACGGCAGAGGAGGACAGCCAGATCCTTTCCGGCTTTGTGAAGCAGTTTTACGCCGGAACCCCGTTTATCCCGAGAGAGATCCTTACCCAGCTGGAATTTGATGACATGGAGGTGGTGGGACAGTGGCTTACCGGCCGCCGCGGGCAGAATGTGAAATTCATCATCCCCAGAAAGGGACAGAAGGAGCGGCTTGTGGAGCTTGCGGCAAAGAATGCCCTTCTGGTGCTGTCTCAGGATAAGGAAAAGATCAAACGGGAGGAGCTAAAGACCATCGGTGCCATGAACCAGATCGGGGAGTGGCTGGGTCTTACGGGCATCCGCCGCATCGAGGCCTATGATATCTCGAATATCAGCGGCTTTGAGTCGGTGGGCTCCATGGTAGTCTACGAGGACGGCAGACCGAAAAAGAACGATTACCGGAAATTTAAGATCCGGACGGTGCAGGGGCCGAATGACTATGCCTCTATGGAGGAGGTGCTGTCAAGACGCTTTGAACACGGCCTTACGGAGCGCGAGGAAGAAAAGAAACAAACGGAACAACAGAGAAATGAAAGCTTCGGCAGCTTCACGAGGTTTCCGGAGCTGATCATGATGGACGGCGGTAGAGGACAGGTAAACGTCGCCCTTAAGGTGCTGGACAGGCTGGGCTTAAGCATCCCGGTCTGCGGCATGGTAAAGGATGACGACCACAGGACCCGCGGTCTGTATTTTGAGAATAAAGAGCTTCCTATCGACCGCCGCAGCGAGGGCTTTAAGCTCATTACAAGGATACAGGATGAGGCCCACCGATTTGCGATCGAATACCACAGAAGCTTAAGGAGCAAGGAGCAGGTACATTCTCTGTTAGACGATATCGAAGGGATCGGCCCGGCAAGGAGAAAGGCACTGCTTAGACGTTTCCGCTCCTTAGAGGGGATCCGGGATGCAGGCCTTGAGGAGCTTTCGTCCACAGAAGGGATGAACCGCAGGGCGGCGGAAAGTGTATACAAGTTTTTTCATGAACAGGATAGAACAAACCAAAAGGAAGGGGAATAGTATGTACGGAGTTACCATAACAAAGCTGATAAATAAAATGGATTTTGAAAACCTCACACCGGAGATCGATACCGACAAGATCGTTCTCTCCCACCCGGATGTAAATCGTCCGGCATTGCAGCTCACCGGCTTTTACGATCATTTTGACAATGAACGCGTGCAGATGATCGGAAATGTGGAGATGGCTTATCTTTCAGGACTTTCAAAGGAAAGACGCCTTGCCATGTTTGACAAGCTCTTTTCCAGCAAGATCCCCTGTGTCGTATTCTGCCGCAGCCAGAATCCGGGAGAGGACGTTCTGGCCCTCTGTTACCATTACGGTGTTCCGTGTCTTCTCTCAGCAAAGCCGACCTCTGACGTGATGGCGGAGGTCATCCGGTGGTTAAAGGCGAAGCTTGCTCCGTGTATCAGTATCCACGGCGTTCTTGTCGATGTATTCGGCGAAGGCGTCCTTATCACGGGAGAGAGCGGCATCGGTAAGAGTGAGGCGGCTCTTGAGCTGATAAAGAGGGGACATCGTCTTGTCAGTGATGATGTGGTAGAGATCCGTAAGGTCAGCGATGAAACGCTGGTGGGATCGGCGCCGGAGATCACAAAATATTTTATCGAGCTTAGGGGCATCGGCATCATCGATGTGAAGACACTGTTCGGTGTTGAGAGTGTAAAGAATACCCAGTCCATCGACATGGTGATAAAGCTGGAGGACTGGGATAAGGATCGAGAATACGATCGCCTCGGACTGGAGGAGCAGTATACGGAATTTCTCGGGAATAAAGTCGTCTGCCACAATATCCCGGTACGCCCGGGCCGTAATCTCGCCGTGATCGTGGAATCGGCAGCGGTAAACTACCGTCAGAAGAAGATGGGCTACAATGCAGCCAAGGAGCTTTACAACAGAGTACAGGCAAATCTGGCTAAGAAATAACAGATGAGAGGGGAACAGATTCATGGAAGTAAGGATCAATGAGCCGATGAAGGCTCACACCTCTTTTAAGGTCGGAGGGCCGGCAGACTGGTTCGTTATGCCAGAGACTAAGGAGGAGCTTTTTGCGGTGCTTGATATCTGCAGACGGGCAGACCTGCCGTGGTATATGCTCGGAAACGGAAGCAACCTTCTGATCAGTGACTTGGGGCTTCGGGGGGTCGTTATCAGCACGAAAAAATTTGATCGTTTGGATCCCTGTGATACTACTCTGCGGGTGGGGGCAGGCGTCCTTCTATCAAGAGCGGCCGCGGCGGCTCTTAAGGCGGGACTTACAGGGCTTGAGTTTGCCGCCGGGATCCCGGGTACGGTAGGAGGAGCCGTCGTGATGAATGCCGGCGCCTATGGCTC
>USQV01000191.1 GCA_900556965.1 uncultured Clostridium sp. | reverse complement strand
ATCCGGTACACAGATACAGGGTGAAAACCACTGCGATCGTAAGGGCGATCACAAACAGCGGATTCATCGAAAGTGCTTTCTCTCTGTTTCTTCTTACGGTAACAGTATGGCTCCGGTCATGGGTTACCTGACGGACCTGTGGCTCACGCTTTACTGCCGCAGTTCCGATCACATACTCTGCTTTTGCCATATTATTTCTGCTTTTTGCTGCCATACTATCACTTCCTTTCTGCGTGCATTTTATGCATGCTCAAACACTCGAAGCTTCGAGCTCTTGGAACGCTTATTTTCTTCCAGCTCATCATCCGTGGGAACAATAGGCTTTCTGGTGATCACCTGTCCCTTGCTCTTTTTCCCGCACACACACACCGGGAAATCCGGCGGGCAGATACACGGGTTTTCATTTGTGCGGAACCTTGTCTTCACGATCCGATCCTCAAGGGAATGGAAGGTAATAATTGAGAGGCGTCCGCCGGGCTTTAAAAGATCGATCATGGTGTCGATGGAGTCGTTGAGCACCTCCAGCTCATGATTCAGCTCGATCCTGATGGCCTGAAATGTGCGCTTGGCAGGATGCCCGCCCTCTGCACGTATTTTGGCCGGAATTGCGGCCTTTATGATCTCTACCAGCTGGTCTGTTGTTTCGATTCTCTGTACTGCTCTTGCCTTAACGATATGCTTTGCAATGTTTTTTGCAAACCGGTCTTCTCCGTAGTCGCGGATGATCCGGTAAAGCTCCATCTCACTGTAATCATTTACAATATCCGCAGCCGTTTTCTCATTTCTCTGGTCCATCCGCATGTCAAGCGGTGCATTCTCACGATAGGTAAACCCTCTCTCTGCCGTATCCAGCTGGTACGAGGATACGCCGAGATCCAGATAGATCCCGTCCACCTTCTCGATTCCAAGCTCCGAGAGGACTTCGCGGATATTTCGGTAATTGCTCCGGACAATCGTAACCTTATCTTTAAATTGTTCCAGACGTTCAGTCGCTGCACGGATCGCGTCAGCATCCTGATCGATCCCGATCAGTCTTCCCTCCGGCCCCAGTCTTTTTAATACCTCAAAGGCATGTCCGCCTCCGCCTAAGGTTCCATCCACATAGATCCCGTCCGGTCTGATATTCAGGCTGTCCACGGTTTCATAGAGGAGGACTGATTTGTGTTCAAATATCATATACCAAGCCCTTCCATATTCTCTGCGATTTCTTCCATATCATCATAGACATTCTTTTCTGCCCACAGGGCCTTATCCCAGATCTCGATCCGGCTTCCGACTCCCACCAGCACCACATCCTTTTCCAGATGGGCAAATTCTCGTAATACTGCGGGGAGCAGAATACGCCCCTGCCTGTCCACTTCGCAGGCACAGGCTCCGGCCAGAAAGAATCTCGTAAATTTTCTGGCATTGGCATTTGTAAGCGGAAGTGCATGAAGCTTTTCTTCAAAGGAGCTCCACTCGGAATTTTCGTACACAAAAAGACACCCATCCAGTCCCTTTGTCACAACGAACTCGTCGCCCAGCTGTTCACGGAACTTGGAAGGCACGATCAGACGACCTTTAGCATCGATTATATGGCTGTACTCTCCGATGAACATTCTCTACTCCTGTCCCATCAGGCTCCATGGTAAGCTGATTTTACTCCACTTTTTACCACTTTGCCCCATTTTGCTCCACTTCCACCTTAATCTTATTACATTCAGAGTAAAATATCAAGGGAAAATTCCTCTTTTCTTTCTATAATCATCTATATGATTCATTATGATGTCTGCTTTACAAGCATCTGCACCTGTGATATCTTTTCCTTATATTAATTGCACTAAAGGAGGCAATGTCCCAATGTCGTTCACCATTCTTTTATTTTGTATCTGCCTGCTTGTCTGCGTCTTCGCCGGATACTCCATATTATATGCCCTGACGATCGGGCTTTTTATCTTTCTTGTGTACGGAAAAAGCAAAGGATTTTCCGCGAAAGAGCTGGCTATCATGTGTCTGGACGGGATCCGCACGGCACGAAATATCCTGATCACCTTTATTTTGATCGGGATCCTTACCGCCCTCTGGCGAAACGCCGGAACGATCCCTGCCATTATATGCTATGCAGCCTCACTGTTTCAGCCTTCTCTGTTTTTGCTGATGGCCTTTCTTTTAAATTGCGCCGTTTCTTTTCTGACGGGAACTGCCTTCGGGACAGCTGCTACCATGGGTGTGATCTGTACCACGATGGCGGCAGCCATGAACATTCCCATACTTCTGGTGGGAGGTGCTGTTTTATCCGGAGTCTTTTTCGGTGACCGCTGCTCTCCTGTTTCCACGAGTGCGCTTTTAGTGGCAGAGCTGACCAAAACCGATATTTTTAGTAATATCCGGCACATGTTCAGAACTGCCGTCATTCCGTTTACAATGACCTGCCTGCTGTATCTGATCATTGGTATATTTACCTCCCATGAGGACACCACCATCGACCTCTATCAGCTTTTCGGTCAGGAATTTCAGCTTTCTCCGATCGCCCTGATCCCGGCAGCCGTAATACTTTTTCTGGCTGCCGCCAGAGTCAATGTGAGACTTACGATGCTGGCAAGTATTCTCACCGCAATTCCTGTATGCTGTTTTCTTCAGGGAGCTTCTCCTTCTCAGCTGGTAAACGTATCCGTTTTTGGATATCATTCCCAGAAAGAGGCTGTCGCAGCCATGATAAACGGCGGAGGAATCACCTCCATGCTCCGGGTAACTGCCATTGTGTGTCTTTCCTCCGCTTATTCCGGTATCTTTAAAAAGACGGGTCTTTTAAATCAGCTGCAGGAGTCCATCCAAAGGCTCAGCCACAGGATCAGCGCCTACGGTGCAACGCTCCTCGCCTCCATGCTGGCGGCGGCCGTTGCCTGCAATCAGACCCTCGCTGTCATGCTGACAGACCAGCTCTGTGAAAGCACGAACCCGGATTCCGAGAATTTTGCGATCGACCTTGAAGACTCCGCGGTGGTCGTTGCGGCATTGATCCCCTGGTCTATAGCCGGAGGCGCTCCGCTGTCCTCGGCAGGTGCCCCACTTTCCAGTATCTTTTTTGCCTTCTTTCTTTATCTCCTTCCTTTGTGGAGACTGTCGCTGGCACTTTTTCGTAAACATTGATTTTTTATTCCATACAGAATCACTGCGCATCCTCCCGGAGCGTTTATCTCAGTCGGAGCACCGCCGG
>USQV01000190.1 GCA_900556965.1 uncultured Clostridium sp. | reverse complement strand
GGAAAGGATCGCAGCGATCACCGCTAAAATGTCTCCCCAGAGGGCTCCGCCGCCTCCGCCGTTATCAGCCATCGCGATCATGACCGTTCCCGAAAACGCCACGACGATCGCCGTGATCTCCTTCCGGTTGATCTTCTTTCCGAAAAACAAAAGATATCCAAAAGCAGCAAAGGCTACCTCCGTATTGACAAGTACCGTAGAGCTTGAGATTGATGTATGTGAAAGTGATTCAAACCAAGAATAAAAATGCAGGGCCAGAAACACACCGGAGGATGCACAGAAGGCAAGATCCTTCCATTTCAGGCTGAGGAGCTCGTTTCGTCTCTCTTTACTGAAAAAGATCATAGGGGTCAAAAGCAGGACAGTCCACCCCAGACGATAGGTTGCCGCTATGCTGCTCGGTGCAGTCATAAACTTAAAAAAGGCGGATGACATGGAACAGCTGAATACACCCGCAAATAATATGAGCTTCGCTCTTTGGTCAGATATCCTATCTTTCATTTTTCAAATACTCCCCTCCGTGTTTTCACACAGCTTCTCTTTTCATACAGAAATTATTGTAATATGAGCGTTGTTTAATGTCAATCCCTGTCGACGCCCTCTGCGGAGCGTTTATCTCAGTCAGAGTCTTCTCGACTGAGATAAATATCAACCAGATCCCGGGTGAGTAAAAGGCCCATCGGGCCTAAAATAAATCCGGCGATCCCGAAAAGCTCAAGCCCCACATACATGGCAATAAATGTCTCTAACGGTGAGAGCCCCATCCTGCTGCCCATAAGCTTTGCCTCCAGAAATTCCCGAAGCAGATAGCAGACTGCGTACATTCCTATAATGATAGCCGCTTTTCCCCATTCGCGGCGGACAAGCAGAAAGATCCCATAGGGGATCAGCACGGAACCGGTGCCAAAAAAAGGCAGCGCATCCAGCAGTCCGATACCAAGGCCCAAAAGGAGCGAATATGGATTTCCGATCAAAAACAGACCCGCCGTGCAGATCATGGAGGTGATAAGCATGATTACCACCTGTGTTCTTAGCCATACACTTCCGACAGAGAAAAGCCGTCTGCTTAAAAGGGTAAGCTCTCTGTGAAAGTCTGACCGGCTCCTCCGCTCTCTAAGCTCCTCCATCTCAGAAATCGTCATCACTGCACTCACGGAAAAAACCGTCACAACAATCAGCATTTTTGCTATCTGCCGCAGGATGTTCATGGAATTGGCCATCAGGATCGGCATCGCCGCCGATCTTCTCTCGATTGCCAGCTGCCTGAGAGCTGTTTTTGCTGCTGTTCTTAAAATACCCGGGCTAAGTCCCAGACGGGCCTCAAGCTTCATAAGGTATACGGAGCCTGTCGTTTCCATGCTGTAAAGCCACCCCGGAAGATGAGAGGACAGATTCTCCAGCTGTTTAAACAGGCAGATACCGCCAAGATAAATAAGCCAGACGGCTCCCGCCTCAAGGAGCAGGAGCAGAAGCCCGCCTATAACCGCCCCGGAGAGATGATAGCTTTTTTTGCGAAATGTTACCGTAAGCCTACGTTCCAGATACCGCACCGGCCTTCTGAGCCATAAGGCTGCCATATAGGCGAACAAAAAGGGAACCACCAGAGGCAGTAAATAGCGGAATATTCCGTAAACTGCCCCCGCAGCTCCCATTATTATAAATATCTTCTTCAGTTTCCTGTACGGCCTTACCATGGAATCACCCGTTTTCTGATTTGTACTTCCTTTGTATAGGACTTAGTATGGCCGTATTTTTTATTTTTATGAGTTATTTTTCACTTTATCAAAGGCTCCACCGGACGCCTCGATCGAAAACTGCAGCCTTTTCCCGCTGATGGGATGGACAAAGGACAGAGAAACCGCACAAAGCGCCAGCTTTTCTCCGGGCCCGCAGGCAGGATTGTACCGGTTATCCCCATAAAGCGGCAGTCCGTGATGGGAAAACTGAACACGGATCTGGTGATGTCTTCCGGTCAGGAGACGGATCTTCACCCATGTCAACGGCCCTTTGTCTGTTTCCACCGTTTTTATCACCTCATAGGATAATTCTGCCCGCTTTGCATCAGTTATCCCCTTTTCCACCACCTGTGAATAATTTCCATCCGCAGCTTTTTTCAGGTAATCCACAAATTTATCCACATTTTCCACAGGTTTTCCACAGACAACTGCCTCATAAATTTTTTCCATTCTGTGTTCCTGAACCTGCTTACTTAGCACAGCAGCGGCATTTTTTGATTTCGCATACACCATAACACCTGACACCGGCTTATCCAGTCTGTGGATAACTCCGACGTAGGGTTCCTTTCCCGGTGTATATAACTTGTTGATAACCTCGTGCTTTTTGATCTCACTGACCATGTCTTTTTCAAACCTTCTGGCCGCCTGAGATTCCACGCCGGCCGGCTTGACTGTCACAATAATATCCTTGTCTTCATAAAGAACCTTTAACATTTTTCCCAAATCCTCTTGAATAATTCTGATCGTAGTGGTATAGTGTATTAAAACATAAGACATAGTTTTCAAAACTACATGTAAAGGTTTTTATACTCGCATCTTATTACTGCTTATGTCTTATGATTGTCTATAGCTTATGGGATGATAATCCCACGATATGCGAATATTGGATAACTATCTATTAAGATTGGAGGAATCAATATGTTACTCAAAAAAATTAAAGACCCCGGAAGTGCTCTGACACATTTTGTCGGCATGCTCTTGGCGATCGGAGCTGCCGCTCCCCTGCTTATTAAAGCAGCTCACCGTGCTGACCGGCTTCATGTAGCTGCACTGTCCGTTTTTATCGTCAGTATGGTGCTTTTATACGCTGCAAGTACGATCTACCACACCTTCGATATCTCCGAACGGATCAACCGGATCCTGCGGAAGATCGATCACATGATGATCTTTATCCTGATCGCGGGTACCTACACCCCGGTCTGCCTGATGGTTCTGGGCAATCCCTCCGGCTACCGGCTCCTCGCCCTTGTGTGGGGGATCGCAGCGGCCGGCATCCTGATCAATGCACTGTGGATAAACTGCCCTAAGTGGTTTTCCTCCTGCATTTATATCGCAATGGGCTGGGTATGCATCACTGCGATCCGCCAGATCATCTCCTCCATGACGCCCGCTGCATTCGGCTGGCTTCTGGCCGGAGGCATCATATATACCATCGGCGGGGTCATATACGCACTGAAGCTC
>USQV01000189.1 GCA_900556965.1 uncultured Clostridium sp. | reverse complement strand
ACTGCTTATTGCTTTTCGCAATTGAAGCAGGGGACTTACTTGATTCGGTTAAATGTTTATCTGATGTCTGATTTCGGATCGATCCCGCAAAGCTCTCTCATCACTTCCGGCACCGTTTCTATTTTTTTGCACCGGTATGCATTGCTTCCGCAGAAAAGAAGCGCCTCCTTAAGGTTTCCTTCGGCTGCGTTGATCAGGGCCCGGGTAATGCAATAGGGCGTATCCGCAGGCTTACAATGTTCCAGACAGCCAAAGCACTGTTTTACAGGGATGCGGCCTTCTTTTTCTACGCGATCGAGAAATTCATTTCTGATCGCCCGTCCCGGCATTCCCACCGGGCTTTTTACAATGATGATATCTTTTTCTTCTGCATCAATATACGCTTTTTTATACGCTTCAGATGCATCGCACTCCTTCGTCGTAACAAATCTTGTTGCCACCTGTACTCCGTCTGCTCCCAACCGGATCTGGTGCATCACATCGTTATGGTCAAATACGCCGCCCGCTATGACGACCGGGATCTTCTTCCCGTATTTGTCGGCATACTCCTTTACGACTTTGATAATATCCCGGATCTCCTTCTCATAGCTCTCCTGTTCGTAGGTTTTTGACACACAGTAAGTGTCAACTCCGTACTCTGACAGCTTCTCTCTGGAAAATCCCAGATGACCTCCGGCACAAGGGCCCTCGATCACGATAAGATCCGGTGCTGTTTTATGCTTCCTATCCCACATTTTGCAGATGACCATGGCCGATTTTGCGGAAGAAACAATCGGTGCGATCATGGTATGGTGCAGATCTGAGCTCTCCGCCGTTTTATCTTCTCCATAAAGCTCTTTCTCTGCTTCCGTTACAAATTTCGGCAGATCTACCGGAAGTCCGGCTCCGGAAATAATAATATCTGCTCCGGCCTTCACCGCTTCCTTAACATATTCGGGATAATCTCTGGTGGCCACCATGATATTAAAGCCGATAATGCCCTTCGGTGCGATCTCTCTCGCCTTGAAAAGCTCCTCATGGATCGCCTTTTTATTGGCTTTGATGGGATCCTTAAAAAACTCAGGATCTCTGAATCCGATCTGTGCTGTCGAAATAATTCCGATACCGCCTGCCTTGGCAACGGCTCCTGCCAGCGAAGAAAGGCTGATCCCGACTCCCATTCCTCCCTGAATGATTGGTTTTTGTGCTGTAAACGGCCCTATTTTCAGAGGCTTGAGGCCTTCTGTTATATTCTCCATGATCTATTCATACCCTCCGGACAAAATGAACTTTTCCTGCTAAAACTTGCGGAATCTTGTATATCTTGCTTCTGCCGTAGCTTCTCCGTCCAGACTGCACCAGCGATCCATAAACTCCCTTATCGCCTTATCCAGACGTTCTTTTAACTGCGGCATACTGTCAATACCCGCCGGTTCCTCCTCCGTGATCACACGGTCGATCACTCCAAGGGCTTTTAATTCCTTTGCGGTGATCTTCATGACACCGGCAGCCTCACCGGCCCGCTTACTGTCCTTCCACAAAATAGACGCAAAGCCCTCCGGTGATAAAATGGAATAGATAGAATGCTCTAACATCCACACTTCGTTGGCAACTGCCATGGCCAGCGCTCCGCCGCTTCCGCCTTCCCCAATAACAATAGAGAGGATCGGAACCTTAAGACCGGACATTTCAAATAGATTTCTCGCAATGGCTTCCCCCTGACCTCTTTCCTCTGCATCCATGCCGCAGAAGGCTCCGGGGGTATCAACAAAGCATATTATCGGGCGTCCGAAGGTTTCCGCCTGCTTCATCAGCCGCAGCGCCTTTCTGTATCCGTCCGGAGAAGGCATTCCAAAATTACATTTTATATTCTCTTTTGTATTTTTTCCCTTTTCCTGCCCGATAACGGTGACCGGGAGACCGTGAAAGCTGGCGATTCCGCCAATAATAGCTCCATCATCCTTAAAATAACGGTCACCATGAAATTCTGTAAAATCCTCAAATAACGCATCGATATAGTCCGATGCGACCGGGCGATCCGATCGTCTTGATAAAAGAACGGAATCCCACGCACTGCGGAGCTTGTCGCCAAACGTTTTTCCCGCATCACCAAATGTTTCTCTGGAGTGTACTTTTCCGAGCTGCCCTGCCTCGCTTTGGCAGACAGCAGATGCCGGAGCCATCTCTCCCTTCTGATGAAGCTTAAGGATCTTAATGAGAGTTTCCCGCATCTCCTCCCGTTTTACGATCTGGTCGACAAAACCATGCTTCAGAATAAATTCCGCTCTCTGGAATCCCTCCGGCAGCTTCTGTCCGATCGTCTGCTCGATCACCCGTGGGCCGGCAAATCCGATCAATGCCCCCGGTTCTGCAAGAATAATATCTCCGTGATATCTTCCGAACTCGATCTTAAAGTCGATCAGATCGATTCCCGCTTCGTCAAAGAACTTTTTCAAAACATCGTTTACTTTAAATGTATACTCTGTAATCTTATCGATCTCTTCTCTTGTAGCCGCTCCGATGGCAATCGCAAAATAATCATTGATCAGCGGATCTCCGAGATCATCGTCTTTATAACTGAATTCCAAAGTCGGTGCGAGCAGTTTTCTTCCTTCTTCGATTCCCAGTCTCTTAGAAAAACTTCCTGCTGCCACATTACGCACGATTACTTCAAGCGGAACGATCTCCACTTTTTTCACGGCTGTCTCTCTATCGCTGAGTTCTTCTACATAATGTGTCGGAACTCCTTCTTTTTCCAAAACCTGGAATACATAATTCGTCATACGGTTGTTGATCACGCCTTTTCCGACGATCGTTCCTTTTTTCTCCCCGTTAAAAGCTGTCGCATCATCTTTATAATCAACGATCACAACATCCGGATCCTCTGTGGCAAATACTTTTTTTGCTTTTCCTTCGTAGAGTTGTTCTTTCTTTTCCATAATGAATCCTCCGTTTGATTGAATAAGTGTACGCTGAGATGAGATATTATGCGATGCGGCGTTTAAAGATCTGCCCGAGTATGACTGGGAATACGGGGCTTATAACGTAAACGCCGTTTTTAACGTTGATGGGAATAAAATTATATGTTGAATTGCGCTTCGATCGCGGCGTTTTTCGCCAGCACCTTTTCGGCATCGGCGGCGCGTGCCGCAGCCAGTTTTTCGCTCAGCGATTCGTCGGTGATCGCCAGCATTTCAACGCAAAGAAGCGCGGCGTTCGTCGCGCC
>USQV01000188.1 GCA_900556965.1 uncultured Clostridium sp. | reverse complement strand
GTATAACGATACAGCTTACGGATACGGGGATCCATCCCGGCTCCGGGGTCGGGAACCATAGAAATGGTCTGACAAGAGAAGGTCTGGGAATCCCTGTGTTTGCCATCGGAGTACCAACCGTAGTCGGTGCGGCTGCCGTGGTTCACGGTACGGTGGGAGCCATGATCGAGGCATTAAAGAAAGAGGCATGTGTAAAAAATTATGGGGACTATATGGAAAATATGGATCAGGAAGAACAGTATGAGCTTATAAGGGAGATCTTAGAACCGCAATTTGGCCCGATGTACGTAACTCCCCACAATATTGATGAGAGAGTGGAGGATCTAAGCATCACCATCTCAGAAGCGATACAGGAGGCACTCTTTCGGTGATGAAGCTGTGGGATCGAACATAAAATAGAGTGAGAAAAACAGCGGACGTGGAAATGAGACAGAGATGGCATTACCGGATACGAAGGATCAGGGCAAAGCGTCCGCTTATTCGTGCGGCTGTGATGAGCGTGATGATGGCTGCGGCATTTTTGCTGTTTGCAGGGAAAGGAGAAAAGCTGCTGCACATTTTATCAGATTGCAGCAGACAATATGGGATCCGGGTGGCAGAGGTGATCCTTGAGAGCTGTTTTCCGGAGATTTCGGAGAAAAAATATGCCTTTGCCATCGACAGGCAGATACCGCTTCTGGCATGGCTTGGCAAAGCCGGCGGCACAGAAAGCACAGAAGCCCCGGAGAAGCCATCCGGCAATGCTCAGAGGTCAGAAGCCTCTGCCGGAAATACCGGCGGCACAGAAAACTCAGAGAAGTCATCCGGAAATGCTCAAAGGTCAGAAGCCCTTGCCGGAAATACCACCGATACAGGAAGCGCAGAAACCCCATCCGGCGAAGCTCAGGAGGAGAATCACTTTTCTGTCGATACCGAAGGCTTTAAATGCGCCTCCTCCGGTCTGCAGGAGGCAGGTCGTTTAGGCACAGGAGGCATTATCATGGAGAAATTAGCGGATTATGATTACGTGATGAAAAATTTTTATGAGGTTCACACGAATACAACGGCCGACAGAGAGCTTATTGACGCAGAAAAATTCCTGAAGGCGGAGCTTATGCTGGAAAAGAATGAGGATGAGCCACAGATCTTGATCTACCACACTCATTCCCAAGAGGAATATGCAGATCATTTACAAAATCCGGAGGCGGTGATCACCGGCGTCGGAGCATACCTACAGGAGCTTTTAACGGCGCGCGGCTATAATGTCATCCATGATACAAATGTTTATGATCTGCGGGACGGAAAACTTGACCGGAGCCGGGCCTATACATACGCTCTTGATGGGATCAACGGGATCCTGCAGGATAATCCGTCCATCAAGGTGGTTTTGGATATCCACCGTGACGGTGTGCCGGAGGGCATGCATCTTGTAAAAGAGATTAACGGAAAACCAACGGCCCAGATCATGTTTTTTAACGGTCTCTCCCAGACGCCGGAGGGGCCGATCGAGTATCTGCCGAATCCGAACCGGGAGGCAAACCTTGCCTTCAGCTTCAGACTGCAGCTTCTTGCAAAAAGAAAATATCCGGGATTTACGAGGAAGATATACCTGAAGGGCTTAAGATACAATCAGCATGTCCGGGCGCGGACGGCACTGATCGAGGTCGGCGCCCAGACGAATACATTTGAAGAAGCGAAAAATGCGATGGAACCCCTTGCGGATATTCTGGATCAGGTGCTGAGGGGTTACGACAGGTGAAGCCGTTTTTCCCAGCTGCCCCTAAAGTAGAAATATGAGGTTAAAAGGGAACAGACGATCCAGCCGAGAGGATAACCGAAGCCTACAACGGCAGGGGTGTTAATAAACTGTGTGATCACATACAGATAGATCTGACGGAACAGGACATAAGAAAACAGCATGACGAGCATGGGTGTTTTTGAGTCTCCGGCACCGCGCAGGGATCCGGAAAAGATCTGTGTCGCACAGCAGGTAAAGGTCAGGGTACTGTTTGTGTGGATAAACAGAACACCATAGCTGATCACGGAGGGATCCTGATTAAACAGCGATACAAACTGGCCGGCGGTAAACCAGAGGATCGCAGATATAGCGATGGTGATGGCGGTTGACATATAGAAGGCCGTCATGGAGCCGCGCTTGGCACGTTTGATATCCTGAGCACCGATATTCTGGCTCACAAAGGTCGTGGCTGCCTGATTCATGCTCTGGAGAGGAAGGAAGATGAACTGGTCGATCTTTGTATAGCAGCTCCAGCCTGCCATGCACGCGGAGCCGAAATAGTTTACATAAGACTGAACATAGACGTTGGAAAAGCTTGTCAGGGACTGCTGGAAGCCGGCCGGAAGTCCGATGGACAGGATCTGTCGGAACGTAGGGCGGTCAATACGGAGATCCTGCCAGACAAGATGATAGCTGCCGCCATCCAGAGTGAGAACTACAAGGACTAAAGCAGCGGAAATAAACTGGGACAGGATCGTTGCATACGCCACGCCGGCGATCCCAAGATCAAACACGATCACAAAGATAAGGTCGAGTACCGTATTTAATATGCTGGAAAAGCAGAGGAATAAAAGGGGACGCCTTGTGTCTCCGACTGCCCGCAGCACCGCGCTTCCCATATTGTAGATGAGAAGACCGGAGATGCCGGAAAAATAGATCCTTAAGTATTCGGATGCAGAAGGAAGAACATCCTCAGGAGTAGACATAAAACGAAGCATAAAGGGGGTAAAAAGAACACCGATTCCGGTAAAGAGGATGCTTGCGATAAATGTGACCATCATCGTTGTCTCGACGGCCAGATGAAGCTTGCGGTCATCGTGGGCTCCATAGTGGCGGCTTATGACAACGGTGGCGCCGATGGAGGTGCCGGTAAAGAACATTACCATCGTGTTGATGATGCATGTTGTGGATCCCACAGCGGCCAGAGCCTCCGTGCCGACAAAATTTCCGACGACAAGACTGTCAACCGTGTTGTAAAGCTGCTGGAACAGATTCCCGATCAGGAGAGGGACCGAAAAGGATAGAAGCAGCTTCCAGATCGATCCGGTGGTCATATCCATGCTTTTGGATGCTAGTTTTGGGTGAGCCATGACAGAAACCTCCGTAGATACTTTTCCGGCCGGAGCGGCCAGATGTGTTTTCTTATAGTTTAAGCTGAAAAAACAGGAATGTCAAATGGAACTTAAGGCGCCCTAAAGGTGCGGCGGCAAGTCCGCCGCAGGG
>USQV01000187.1 GCA_900556965.1 uncultured Clostridium sp. | reverse complement strand
CCGCCGATAATAGCCTGAGGAGTAAACGCATATTTAAAGATCATACCCAAGGTTGCCGGAACATACTGGATACGGAATACAAGAACGATCAGTCCGCCGAGAAGGAATAACGCTGCCATGATCGGAACGACCTTCTCTGTTACGGAAGCAAGACGCTTCATTCCGCCCATAAAGATAAATCCGCAGATTGCTACGAGAACGATACCAACGATCCATGACGGAACTCCGAAGGCTGTGCTGAAGGTAGAGCCGATGGAGTTGGACTGTACCATACAGCCAAAGAAGCCAAGAGCAAGGATGATGGCAACTGCGAAGAAGCCTGCAAGGAAATTACCGAAGCTTCCTTTAAATGCAGTCTTTATGTAATATACCGGACCGCCGAGGATCTCGCCGTGTGCGTTTTTAATACGTGTCTTCTGAGCAAGAACAGCCTCAGCGTAGATCGTAGCCATACCGAGGAATGCGATCACCCACATCCAGAAGATGGCACCCGGGCCGCCGGTAAGGATCGCGCCGGAGGCTCCGACGATATTTCCTGTACCTACCTGAGCTGCGATAGCTGTTGCAAGAGCCTGGAAAGAGCTCATGCCGCTGTCATGCTTCTTTCCGTTTAAGGTAAGATTTCCGAATACCTGCTTCATTCCTTCCTTAAAGCAGCGGAGCTGAACGAACTTCGTCTTAAAGGAAAAATAGAAGCCCGCACCGAGAAGTAATACGATCAGAACATAATCGGATAAGTAACCATTGATTGTCTGCACGATTGGCAGTAGAGTAGTGTTTAGTGCCTGCATAGTGTTTCCCTCCTATTACTTTTTAAATGACCGGGGAGTCATCTGCGACAAAAAAAATCTTTCCATATCCCCCTCTAACCACACTCAGAACCTATACCCCCCAATATACGAAATATATTTCTTTACAGAAAAACATTTCTTTTATCTATAGGTTATATGTGACTATATAGATTTTATCTATCGTTAGAAACACTATAACACAATGTTAAATTTTCGTCAATTCTTTTTTGAATATTTTTTATGCAATTTGCTCTAATAGCTCTTTATTTACCGATTTTGTTGGACATCTTGCACATATTGTAAGGCAAACCGCACCGAAGCCATCGCATCCCTGCAATATGCATCCGCACCGATGGAATCGGCGTATTCCTTTGTAAGCACAGCTCCTCCCACCATGATCTTGACCCATGGAGCCTCTTTTCTGAGGAGTGCGATGGTTTCCTCCATAGCCGGAACTGTCGTTGTCATCAGTGCGCTCAATCCCACCACCGGAACATGGGCGTTTACTGCCTGCTCCACAATGAGCTCCGGGGGAACATCCCGACCCAGATCCATCACATCGAAACTGTAATTTTCCAACAACACCTTGACGATATTCTTGCCGATGTCGTGGATATCCCCCTTCACCGTGGCAAGAATGACCGTTCCCTTCTTCTTTTCACTGCTTCCCTCGGCTGACATCTTTTCTTTTATAACAGCGAAGGCTGCTTTTGCCGCCTCCGCGCTCATTAAAAGCTGGGGAAGGAAAACCGTTCCGGCTTCAAAGCCCTTTCCCACCTCGTCGAGAGCAGGGATCATCTCCCGGTTAATGACCGTCAGTGCATCCTCCTTCCTAATCGCCTCCCGGGCTGCCGTCCTTGCGCCCTCCGTCATGCCCCGGAGAATACTCTTTTTTAATGCAGATACGCTCTCTCCTTCCTTCGCACCGGTGTTGTCTATTTTTCTCTCTCCCGATGCCTGTTCGTCCTTTGCCGTGCCGCCTTTCTCCGCTCCTGCTTTTTCCAGCTCCTTCTGTCTCTTTTTTTCTGCCTCCTTCGGCCCATAAAGCTCTACATAGCTTCGGCAGTTCTCATCCAGACCATGAAGAACCAGATAGCTGTCATAAACGGTCATCATGGATTCCAGATTCGGATTGATGATGCCGGCAGATAACCCCATCTCGAGGGCCATAAGGAAAAAGGATGCATTGATATTTTCCCGCATCGGAAGTCCGAAGGATACATTGGACACGCCAAGGACTGTCTTTCCTCCTAACTCCTCTGTGACCCGGCGCACGGTTTCTAAGGTCGTCAGAGCGCCATTTTTATCTGAGCTTACCGCCATGCAGAGTGCATCAATGAGAATATCCTTTTTTTCAATCCCGTAGCTTTCTGCCGTCCGGTAGATCTTCTCTGCGATGCGGATCCTGCCTTCCGCTGTTTCCGGGATTCCGTCTTCATCCAGACAAAGGGCAACCACCACGCCGCCGTAGTGCTTTACCAGAGGGAACACCGCCTCCATCACTTCTTTTTTTCCATTAACAGAATTTATCAGTGCTTTTCCGTTATAGATCCGCAGTGCCTTTTCCATCGCCGTGATATTGGAGGTATCGATCTGAAGCGGAAGATCCACTACACTCTGCAGCTCCTTCACGACATCCACCATCATCGAGGCCTCATCAATCCCCGGGAGACCGACGTTTACATCAAGCACGTCCGCCCTTTTTTCCTGCTGTGCCGCCGCCATGTTCAGAATATATGTCAGATCATGCTCCTTTAATGCCTGTTTAAAACGAGGTTTTCCGGTAGGATTGATCCTCTCGCCGATGATGATAGGACGGTCTCCGAAAACGACCGCATGGGAATAAGAGGAGATCACCGTCCGCCTGCACTCTTTCAGCTCGGGAAGCGGAAGCTCCGAACAGAATTTTTTCATTTTTTTTATGTGCTCCGGCGTTGTGCCGCAGCAGCCGCCAAGGATCGATGCTCCTGCCGATGCAATTTCCTCCATCGCTTTGGCAAACGCATCAGAAGAAATATCGTACACGGTCTTTCCGTTCTCATTTCTCGGAAGTCCGGCATTCGGATTGACGAAAACCGGAACAGAGGCAACCGCACACATTCTCTGCACATAAGGATAAAGCTGTATCGGCCCTAAGCCGCAGTTTAATCCGATCGCATCCACACCGAGTCCCTCTAAAAGAGCGGTGACGGATTCCACATCACCGCCGGTCAGCATTTTTCCCTTTTCATCCAGAGTGACCGAGGCAAACACCGGAAGCTTAGAGGCCTCCTTTGCCGCCAGCACGGCAGCCTTCAGCTCGTAGCTGTCTCCCATCGTTTCGATCAGGATCAGATCGACTCCTGCCTCTTTTCCTGCCCTTACGACCTCCTTATATGCATCGCAGGCAGCTTCAAAATCCAGATCGCCGTAAGGGGCCAGAAGCTTTCCCGTAGGCCCCATATCAAGGGCCACATA
>USQV01000186.1 GCA_900556965.1 uncultured Clostridium sp. | reverse complement strand
TCAAAGAGCTCCTCTTTGGGACCGTCTGGCAGCCGGCCTCAGCGGAGCCGTCCTTCGGGATCTTATATGTTATCCTTACTTCCATTATTGGCACGGCTCTGGCAGTCCTCATCGGAGCTCCGGTGGGGATCCTCACCGCAGTTTTCATTGAAGAAATTGCTTCCCCAAGGCTTGCAGCTATCGTAAAACCGGCGGTAGAGCTCCTGGCGGGCATCCCGTCCGTTATCTATGGACTTCTCGGGATCTATCTTTTAAACCCGTTTATGTATAAGCTTGAGCTGGCACTGTTTTCAGATTCGCCCTCCCATCAGTTTACGGGGGGAGCGAATCTGCTCTCTGCGATCATCGTCCTTGCGATCATGATCCTTCCGACGGTGATCAATGTAAGCGTGTCGGCACTTCATGCAGTACCGAAACAGCAGGCGGCAGCTTCCCTTGCAATGGGGGCATCCAAGATACAGACGATATTCAAGGTACTGCTTCCGTATGCCAGATCCGGGATCACGGCAGCCATCGTTCTCGGAACCGGTCGTGCGATCGGAGAGGCAATGGCCATCACGCTGGTATCCGGAAGCTCCGTCAATTTCCCGTTTCCCTTTAACTCGGTTCGTTTCCTTACAACCGCTATTGTAGCAGAAATGGGATATGCGGCAGGACTTCACAGACAGGTACTGTTTACGATCGGACTGGTACTGTTCGTATTTATCATGGTGATCAATATCAGCCTCGCAAGGATCCTTAAGGGAAAGGAGGATGCATAATGGAAACTGCAACGATTATGGGAAAGCATAGACGCATCACCGATGACCTCCTAAAAGGAGCGATCTACCTTTCCGCATTCCTCGCCGTAGGTCTTCTGGCGGGAATCATCCTTTATGTATTTTACCGGGGCATAAGGACCGTAACTCCCCACTTTCTTTTGTCTGTGCAGAGTCCCTCAAAGGGAAATATGGGAATTGCCGGAAATATCGTCAATACACTTTACATTGTAGTGCTGACACTTCTGGCAGCTACTCCGGTGGGGATCGGAGGCGCTATTTACTTAAATGAATATGCAAAGCCGGGAAAATTTGTTTCCCTTGTGGAATTTACGATCGAGACGCTGACCGGTATCCCGTCCATTATATTCGGACTTTTCGGAAATGTATTCTTTGGAGAGGTTCTCGGACTTGGCTACTCCATGCTGACAGGCGCCCTGACCCTGACAATCATGGTGCTTCCCCTGATCGCGAGAAATACCCAGGAGGCCCTGAGAACAGTTCCGGACAGCTATCGGAGCGGAGCTCTCGGCATCGGAGCGACCAAATGGTACATGATAAGGACGATTCTGCTCCCGAGCGCCATGCCCGGGATCATTACCGGAGTGATCTTAGCCATCGGACGTATCGTAGGTGAGTCGGCGGCGCTGTTATTTACGGCCGGCAGCGGATTTTATCTTCCCAAGATGGGGATGGGACTCTTTAAAAAGATATTTGAGTCGGGCGGAACCATGACAATCGAGCTATATCTGCAGATGGCAAAAGGAAAATACGATGTGGCATTCGGAATTGCCTGTGTGCTTTTGGTGCTGGTTCTTATCATGAACCTTCTGACAAAGTATCTGGCCGGAAAATTTGACTAACAGATTCTAAAAGGAGAAGTTATGCTGGACAGTAAAATTCGCGTCGAGGGGCTGAACCTCTATTACGGAGATAATCATGCCCTGAAGGACATTAACATGGAAGTCAGTGAAAATACAGTCACTGCACTGATCGGTCCCTCAGGCTGTGGAAAATCCACATTCTTAAAATGTCTGAACCGGATGAATGATCTGGTGGACGGGGTGAGGATCGATGGAAAAATATTGCTGGATGGAGAGGATATCTATGCTGCCGGTGTGGACACCACGCGGCTCAGAAAAAAGGTTGGCATGGTCTTCCAGCAGCCCAATCCGTTCCCCATGAGTATTTATGACAATATTGCCTATGGGCCGAGGATCCATGGCATAAAAAATAAGAGCCGTCTGGATGAGATCGTGGAAAACGCTCTCAAGGGAGCTGCGATCTTTGATGAGGTCAAGGACAGGTTAAAGAGCTCGGCACTGGGCTTATCCGGAGGACAGCAGCAGAGACTTTGTATTGCCAGAGCGCTGGCGGTAGAGCCGGAGGTGCTTTTGATGGATGAACCCACATCAGCACTGGATCCGATCTCGACCTTAAAGATCGAGGATCTGATGAATGATCTGAAAAGCCGCTATACCGTCGTGGTCGTTACCCACAATATGCAGCAGGCAGCCAGAGTATCGGATCGGACCGCGTTTTTCCTTTTGGGTGAGCTGGTAGAGATGGACGAAACGATGAAGATATTCGGTCATCCTAAGGATAAGCGGACCGAGGATTACATTACAGGCCGGTTTGGTTGATGGAGGGAAAATATGTCACCGAGAATATTGTTTGAAAAGGAGCTTTCAGAGCTCAGCGAAGATGTGCTCCAGATGGCAGAATGGGTAGAGGATGGATATGACTGTCTGTTTGCCACACTGGAGAAAAAAGATGCCGAGACGATGAAACGGTTTGTACGTCATGACCGCGTTATCGGCGACATGCAGAGAAATATCGAATCAAAATGCCTGAGCCTTCTTACCCGTCAGACACCGGTAGCAAGGGATCTCAGGACGGTATCTGCGGCACTTAAGGTGGTGACGGATCTTGAGAGGATCGGAAATCATCTTTCCGATATGGCGGAACTGTTTACGAGAATGGGACTGGCAGACCCCTCCTCCTATTCTGCGGTTATGCCGGATATGATAAAAGAAACACGGGAACTGATCCGCAAGGCAGTCGAGTCATTTGTGAAACGCAATATCGAGCTTGCCAGAGAGGCAGTTGCCGCCGATGATAAAATTGATGATTGCTTTAATCGTGTAAAGCTGGATGTGGTGGAGGGCCTTAAAAAGGACAGAGCCGATGCCGACAGCTGCGTGGATGTGCTGATGATCGCCAAGTATCTGGAGAAGATCGGCGACCACGGTGTCAACATCGGCGAGTGGGAGATCTTTCAGGAGACAGGCATCATGGAAGAAACCAGACTCCTGTAGGAGCTCTTACAGATTATCCATACGATGCTTTAAAAGAGGAAGCTGGCTGCGGATGGCCGAGATCTGATCCAGATCGATGGTCGTCACCTGTATGCCGGCTTTTGCGCCCATCTGGTTTAACACCGTTCCCCAGGGAGATACCGCAATGGAATGCCCCCATGAATGATAAGAGGAG
>USQV01000185.1 GCA_900556965.1 uncultured Clostridium sp. | reverse complement strand
ACTGCGGGGATCCCGGGAATCCGTAAAATGCACCTCATATCCCGCTGCCCTGTAGGTTTCCTCCAGCTCTCTGCTCTGAGCGCTGCAGCCCAGATCACTTTTATTAAAGCAGAGGATGACCGGCACCTCCTGCATTTCCATCATGATAAGGAAGCGGTCAAGAAGATTGAGGTTTGGCTCAGGATCGGCCATGGCAAACACCACCATTGCCTGATCGATATTTGCCACGGCAGGACGGATGAGCTCCTTTTTCCTCTCTAAGATATCTACAATATTTCCTGTCCGCTCCTTCTCATCAAGAATGTCAAATTCCACGTTATCACCCACAAGGGGCTTTATCTTTTTATTTCGGAATATGCCCTTGGCCTTACACTCATATACAGCCGATATTCCATCGTGTACGTAGTAAAACCCGGCGATCCCTTTAATTATCTTTCCAGTCATCTATACCTCGGTCTCCACAAAATTTACATTGTAGGAGGTCAAGACCACATTGTTCGTAAGATCTACGAT
The DNA here is from genome assembly GCA_900556965.1 of uncultured Clostridium sp. Next base: position 2,757 of record USQV01000185.1, on the reverse strand, counting down.
CTCCACCTCGCCGGTCTGTACTCCGTCAGCTCCGCGGATCTTATCCAGCCGGATGTCGAGATTCGTACTCGCCGAATATGACTTCGGTTCCGTAAGCTTCGTATAGGTCACTTTGCCGTTTACTGTCTGCTTCAGGCGGATCAGGATCTGGATCTCTGAAGATGCAGCTCCCGGGCCAAATGAAACGAGAAGCGGGTAAGTCACCTCTAAAGATGCAAGAAACTGCGTCTTCGGCTTTTCCGGCCCAAGACTGACTACATAGTCTACCGCCGTTCCCTTCTCGACCTGTTCTTCACTGTCGATGCCCTGTTCCGCAATTTTTCCGGCAGGGATCTCATCACTGTAAGCCTTCGATATTTCTCCGACGAGAAGTCCGGCCTCATTTAAGAGCTCTGCCCCACGTTCTTCGCTTTCACCCACCAGCTTCGGAACAGGAACCATATCCTCCTCCGGCCCGGTGCTGACATAAAGCGTTACCGTATCGCCCACAGCTGCCTTATCCTCCGGCTCCATTCTCACGATGTCTCCTGCCGGGATCTCATCGCTGCTTTCTTCTACAACACTCGTTCGGACACCTTTTCCCTCTAACAGCCGTACCGCTGTATCCAGAGCCATCTGGGTGATGCCAAGGGAGGCGAGGTCGATCTTATCAGAACCGCTGCTTATCGTCACTTCAACCTTCGAGTAGCGGGCCACAATAGAATCCGGTGCATTCTCCTGAGAAATTACGATACCCTTCGGAATCGTTTCCGAATTTTCCAGTGTGACATGCATGGTCAGATCCATACCGCCAAGAAGCTGCTCTGCCTGTTCTTGGGAAAGTCCTTCCACCTTCGGCATTTTGACTTCCTTCTGACTGATGGATTCCTCTGTTGTCTGCGTTACTTTTTCTTCCGTGCTCTCCGTTGTATTTACCGCAACCGTCTCCTTATCTGATCCGCCGGCAAACAGCCCGCCGATTTTTGAAAAGAAAACCACGGCAGCAGCCACCACGAGGATCGCAGCAAAAACTCCCAATACGGAAAACAGCTTCTCGATCCCGGTAGACTCCGCATCGTCAGACTCCTGCTTATGCTTTAAAATGCCTTTCCTTGAAGGATATTCTTCTAAGGCCGGCTTTGCATCCATACTGTTTCGTGATATATTTCCATTCTTGATATCACGAGACAGCTCGCGGGGCATTTCGCTTCTTCCGGTAATAATATCGAGCTCCTGCCTGCTGATCGGTCTTGTATCAGAGAGGGGCTCAGACTCCTCTTTTTCATCAAAGGAGGGTTCAATGACTCCCACCGTTGGATCGTCCGAATTGAGTAATGATCTTCTGAGATCACTGATCACGCTTGCAATATTCTGATATCGGTTCTCCGGCTTCTTTTCCGTACATTTTAAGATGATACGTTCCAACCCCGGTGTGATATCCGGATTAATCGTGCGCGGAAGTGCGATGGGCTCCTCCAGATGAGCCAGAGCCACTGTAACCGTATTGTCTCCTTCAAACGGAAGACGCCCCGTTACCATTTCAAACATAGTGATGCCAAGAGAATAGATATCACTGCGTTCATCACTTAACCCGGCTCTTGCCTGCTCCGGAGAAATGTAATGCACAGATCCCACTACCATGGAATTCATGGTCTGGGCAGATACCGCTCTTGCGATCCCGAAGTCTGCCACCTTAACTTTTCCATCCTTAGAGATCAGCATGTTCTGTGGCTTAATATCTCTGTGGATGATATGCTGCTCGTGGGCAGCCTCGATTCCCTGTGCGACCTGGATCGCGATCCCGATCGTTTCCTTTACATCTAAATGGCCCTTTTTTCTTATATAGCTTTTAAGTGTGATACCCTCTACCAGCTCCATGACGATAAAATGCAGATTACCCTCATCTACAACGTCATAGATATTTACAATATTCGGATGGGACAGCGCAGCTGCTGCCTGTGCCTCCATTTTAAACTTAGCAATAAATCCGGCATCCGAATTGAATTCCGATTTCAATACCTTGATTGCCACCAGACGGTTCAGCTTGTGGCATTTTGCCTTATAAACATCTGACATACCGCCGGAGCCGATCTTCTCAAGGATCTCATATCTGTCCTGAAGCATGGTTCCCGCACTTAAGATCATATCTTCACCTCACTTATCTGAGGTTCTATCAGGATCACGGCAATGTTATCCTTTCCTCCGTTTTCATTCGCGAGCCGAATCAGCTTTTCTGTCTTTTCCTGCAGGGTATCTGTCGTCTTAAGTATGCGGCTGATACCGGCATCGTCGATCATATTGGTGAGTCCGTCGGAGCAGATCAGGATACAGTCGCATTCTTCAAGCTGTACCTCAAAAACATCCGGACGTACCGCTGGGCGGATCCCGATTGCTCTTGTTATGATATTTTTCTGATTTTTATATGATTCACTGTCTCTGAGGATCTGTCCCCGTGCGACCATCTCCTCTACAAGGGAATGATCCCGGGTTATCTGCTCTAAGCTCTCACGGAGCAGATAGAGCCTGCTGTCCCCGACATTCGCCACATACATGGTACTGCCTTCGATCGTCGCTGCAACAAGCGTAGAGCCCATCCCCTCACGATCGGCATTGTGGATCGATTCGTCATAGAGAAGCTCATTCGTCCTCTCGATCGACCGTAACAGGATAGAGACCGGCTCGTTAAGCTTAGATTCACCGGAAAGCTCCGACATAGTCTGCACCACAAAGCGAGATGCAAAATCTCCTGCCTTATGTCCACCCATCCCGTCTGCTACA
>USQV01000184.1 GCA_900556965.1 uncultured Clostridium sp. | reverse complement strand
CCACCCGGTTCTGGGGTGCAGTCGGATAGATTACAACGGTGTCGAGCACCTTTCCGGTGGCATCCACGACAGCAAGCTTACAGCCTGTCCGGAAGGCCGGATCCCAGCCGAGCACCACATGACCGGTGATCGGCGGCTGCATGAGAAGCTGCTCCAGATTTTTGCCGAAGACTTTTATCGCTCCGTCCTCTGCTTTTTCTGTCAGCCCGTTTCTTACCTCACGTTCGATCGCCGGTGCGATCAGACGTTCATAGCTGTCGGTGATCACGTCCTTAAGGATCGGTGTTGTGACCGGGTTGTCTCTGACGATCACCTGCTTTTCCAGATACATGAGGATCTTATCCTCCGGAGCTGTGATCTTAACGTTCAGGAGCTTTTCTTTTTCTCCTCGGTTTAATGCAAGAACACGATGTCCGGCACATTTTTTTACCGGCTCCTCGTAATGGTAATACATTTCATAGACGGACTCTATCTTTTCATCTCTGGCCTCAGAGCTGATGGTTCCTTCGTCCATTGTCACTTTTCTTATATAGGTACGGTATTTTGCTTCTTCCGCGATGCGCTCTGCAAGGATATCCCCTGCGCCTGCGATCGCATCCTTAACCGTGTTTACGCCCTTTTCTTCGGAAACATAAGCCGCTGCCTCTTTCTCTAACGGCGTCTTTGTCATCTGAAGAAGGATCAGATCTGCCAACGGCTCCAGACCCTTTTCTTTGGCCATGCTGGCTCTCGTCTTACGTTTTGGCCTGTAAGGGAGGTAAAGATCCTCGACAGCCACCATTGTTGCTGCCATTTCGATCTTTTTCTTAAGCTCTGCTGTCAGCTTTCCCTGTTCCTCGATTGCTGCTGTGACCTGGGCTTTTCTGTCTTCCAGACCTCTCAGATATTTTAACCGTTCATCCAGATTTCTCAGGATCTCATCGTTTAAGGAGCCTGTGGCTTCCTTTCGGTATCTGGCAATAAACGGGATCGTGTTTCCCTCATCGATCAGTTTTACGGCGGCCTCTACCTGCTGGAGTCCTACTCCCAGCTCCTCCGCCAGTGCTGCAATAATATTCATGTAAATCTCCTTTGTCCGTGCTTTGCCGCCGGTCTCCGGCAGTTCATCACGGTAATTATTATAATTCAAAGCAGGAATATATGCAAGACAAAATGACGGCCGGCAGAACGCCTGTTTTGTCATAATCTCTTGTATTTCGATCCTATTTCAACTATAATGGGAAGAAGCTGACTCAAAAACAGCTTCATTAAGGAGGAACTATATGACTGAACAAAATGCTTTCGATCCGCATTATAGAAAAAAGCCCAAGAACACCTTCGCCGCCCTCTCTCTCGGATGCGGGATCGCCGGTATCTTGAGCTTATGCTGCATGGGTTTTCCCCTTGCTATCGTTATGGGTGTGGGCGCCGTCTGCTTTGCCGTGCTTTCCCGTCAGGGACGCCCCATGTATGGAAGCGCCATCGTCGGGATCATCCTCGGCGTGACCGCAGTTATCCTCGGCATCGTGGAATTTGTCTATATACTTGCGTTCTCCAATCTGGCCAAGGATCCGGCCAATGCCGCCATCATCAACCAGTTTATGGATCAGGTTGAACAGCAGCTCCGTCAGATGCAAAAGTAATTGAAGACTGCCGTATCTATTCGACTATACCTTCGGCAGACGCTCCAGAATATCGATTCCTCTGCCGATCAGCATATAATTTTTATAAATAAAGTTGACGAGCAGGATCAGGACGCCCACATAGATATATCCGTTTCCGAAGGACAGGCGAAACCTCTGTTTTCCGGTAATTCCATATATCCCGTAGGAAGCAGCAAAGAGAAGCGCCACAAGGGCGCCGTAAGGAACAAGCGGATGGTATTGAACGCTCAGAAAAAAATGGCCTTTAAGGAGAGCCTTCAGAGCCCGGGTACCTCCGCAGCCGGGACAATAAAGCCCTGTCCATTCATGAAAGAGGCAGGGAAGACCACCTCTTAAATACAGCGCCACAATAAATCTCAGGTTTTCTGCCATCTTATTTTTCCACTCCAAGGATCTTCACATTCTGGATCCCCGCGAGAATCTCCATATCTCCCACCATTCCGGAAACATCTCCCGTATTCGGCCGCACCTCGGCGCTTAGCGTCACCGTTGCCATACCATTGACCGGAATCGCCTGATGGATCGTCAGTATATTGGCGCGATAGTCGGATACCACCTTTAAAAGATCGGAAAGAAGTCCCGGTTCATCCTGCATCTGGATCACCAATGTGATCGTCTTTCCTCTTGTATTATCCGAAAACGGAGCAATATCATCTTTATACTTATAAAAGGAGCTGCGGCTTAAGCCGACCCGCTCTGCGGCCTCCTGAACGGTCAGCGTCTGATCCGTTTCCAGCAGTCTCTTGGCATCCGCCACCTTCTGCAGGATCTCGGGAAGCGCCTTATCCCGCACGACATAGTATCTGTTTCTTTCCATTCTTTTTCCTTCCCGTCCCGGATCTGTGCGCCCGTGACAAACAGCTGAGCAGATATTCGTAATCCGTTTTGGTTACACTTTATCACAGCCCTTTTTCATTTGCAAGTTGAATCATTGACATTCCCCCCATTTCCCGATAAACTGGATACAGCTAAATAGCCCAAACAGGAGGAATACGCCATGAAAACCATGACCATCGCACAGCTTCAGACTCATGTATATTCCGACAAGGAAAAGAACCTTGCCGTATTGCCGCAGTATCTGGAAAAAGCAAAGAAGGCAGATGCCGATCTGGTCTGCCTGCCCGAAATGTTTGCCTGTCCTTATGAGACCTCGAATTTTCCGGTCTATGCAGAGCCGGAGGGAGGCCATAGCTGGATGGCTCTTTCTGCTCTTGCAAAGGAATATCAGGTCTATCTGTCTGCCGGATCTGTTCCTGAGCTTACTGATGACGGATCCGTTTACAATACCTCGTATGTGTTTGACCGGAACGGAGCTCAGATCGCAAAGCACAGAAAAGTCCATCTTTTCGATATTGATGTAAAGGGCGGGCAGTGCTTTAAGGAATCGGATACACTGACTGCCGGAAGCTGGGCCACCGTATTTGACACGGAATTTGGTAAGATCGGAACCTGCATCTGTTATGATTTCCGTTTTCCGGAATTAGCAAGACGCATGGTCTTAGAGGGAGCAGGCATCATTCTCGTCCCGGCTGCCTTTAACATGACCACCGGACCTGCCCACTGGGAGGTAATGTTCCGCTCCAGAGCCATCGACAATCAGGTATTTGCCTTCGGAACCGCCCCTGCCCGTGACCGGCGCT
>USQV01000183.1 GCA_900556965.1 uncultured Clostridium sp. | reverse complement strand
TTTTTATAAGAATTTTCAGGGTTTTACATACTGTTCAGTTTTCAATGTTCTTTGTCTTTCTTTGTTGCTGTTTCAGAAGCAACTCTGATATCTTATCATAAGTGTTTCTGTTTGTCAACAACTTTTTAAAAACTTTTTTCGAACGTTCGGTATGCTTTAGAAGCATTCCTTATGATTCTTAATAAGTTTTGTATCTCAAGGACGTGTACTAGAATACCAGAATATCTTCATTTTGTCAATAGTATTTTTATATTTTTTTAGAGTCCTTATAATAGAATTTTTTATCCTTGGTATCAAGGATCATTGATGGTATAATTATTAAGCAGCCGGAAAGGCCGGAATGATTTTGCAAAGGAGAATGCCTATGTCAGACATTAGTATACAGATTGGACAACATATTCGTATTTTTCGCAAGAAGCGGTCAATGACCTTGGATGATCTGGCTCATTCCATTTGCAAAAGCAAATCTACCGTATCTAAATATGAACGGGGAGAGATCCCCATGGATATCGAAACGCTCTATGAAATTGCGAATGCACTGCATATCCATGTAGATCAGCTGCTTTACATGCCAGAAAAAGCAGATCCGTTTTCCTCTGCAGGTACCGGCTCGACAGGAAGCGGTTTACCCGGAAGCGGCCCGGCCTTCTTTAAGGATTGCTCCCAGTTTTATTCTTATCTGTTTGACGGCAGAGATAACCAGCTCATTCAATGTGTCTTTGATGTCCAACCCACAGACGGCGACTATGAATGCAAACTCCGGATGTATATGAATTATAAGGATTTCTCCAACTATCAGATCTGCGAAAATACCTATTATGGTTATATTGAGCATTATGACGCAGTCACCAATATCCAGCTGACCAATCAGGACAGCCCCATGGAAAAAGCCAGCGCCAAGATCCTTGCGTCCTATCTGGACTCCGATACAAAATGGGGATTGTTCACCGGCTTTTCCACACGGCCTATGATGCCTATTGCTGCAAAAATGCTTTTTTCGCGTAAACGGCTCCACCCGGATGCCGCTTTGGCACAGCGTCTTAAAATTTCCCGCGAAGACATCCGGCTGCTGCGGCTTTATAACATGCTTTCCGTTCTGTAAGCACTACAGGGTTTTTCGCTTTGGTAAACGATCTCGCCGCCGATGATCGTCATATCCGGAAGAATATCCTTGATCTCCATCGGATCGCAGGTAAATATGTCACGGTCTAAAACAACCATGTCCGCAAGATATCCCTCTTTTATCCTGCCCTTAAAGTCTTCGCTGAACTCCTGATATGCCGATTCAATGGTATATGCATCGATAGCCTCGCAGATATCTACACATTCCTCAGGGAAGAATCCGCCTTCCGGCCAGCCCTTCTGATCCTTTCTCGTCACAGCCGAATACAGGTTCGGGAATGGATTACAGCCTTCGACCGGACAGTCTGTGCCATAGGACACATGGATCCCAAGCTTATCTGCAGTGTGGAAGGCATACGAGGTGCTTCCTAATTCTTTTCCGCAGCGATCCAGCAGGATGTGCATATCATAATCTAAGAATATAGGCTGATAGGAGATCAAAATATCATCCTTCGCCGCCTTTTCAAGCATCTGTCTGTCTGTGATCTGGCAATGGATCAGACCATGGCGCAGCGGATTCTTTCCATTTCGAAGCACCTTCTCATAGCTTTCCATTACATCTGCGATAGCGCGGTCACCAATTGCATGTGTCACGACCTGGATTCCGTTTTCATCGGCGATCCGGCAGAATTCATCCATTTCCTCCTTGCTGATACACTCCACTCCAAAATTGCCCGGATCATCAGCATACCCTTTTCTGAGAGCCGCAGTCCTTCCTCCCAGAGAACCATCTTTAAACAGCTTCAACGGCCCGAGGGCCAGTCTTCTCGGATCTTTATATTTGCCGTTTTTAAATTCTCCCGACTCAATGTACTTCTTAAACGTCTCCGGGTCGGTAATGCACACCTGATGACGATAGCGGAGCTTACAAAGCCCCTCATCATAAATCTCATGCATCATTTGGAAAATCTCCTCCATTGATGTGGAGGTGTTGCCGATATCATTCGACTGAACGCTTGTAATTCCATGGGCCACCGCATAATCGGCTGCCTTTAAGAAAAGACGTTTGGTATCCTCGATCGTAAAGCGCGGGATCAGATCCGTTACCAGATTCATGGCATTTTCTGCGAATATGCCATTCGGCACTCCGTTCTCATCTGTTTCGATAGTGCCGCCGCTGACCTCTATCATCTGTTTATCCAGTCCCAGAAGCTCGATGGCGCGGCTGTTGGCTGCTGCCAGATGTCCGCAGATCCTTACCATTACAACCGGCACCTCTGTTGAGATCCGATCCAGATCATATCGATTCGGCATACGCTTTTCATCCGTAAAAAGATCCTGGTTCCATCCTTTACTGAGGATACCGTTGCGGGACTCCTCCGGTCTTTCTGCCACAAACTTCTGCACACGTTCGATCATTTCCTCGATGGATGTAACACCGATGATATCTGCACGTGCGTAGGACATTCCATAGTTTAAAAGATGCAGATGGCTGTCATTCAATCCCGGGATCACCGTTTTTCCCTTCAGGTCGATCACTTTTGCCGCAGAGCCTGCCGCCTTAAGAACCTCCTCATTGCTTCCTACAGCCCGGATCTCTCCGTCCTGTGCATAGACCGCCTGTGCAAAAGCCCCACGTTCCACATAGATCTTTCCGTTAGTCAGTACCAATTCTCCCATATCCAATACATCCTCCTTTATATTGATTATAATCATGCGTCACTTTACATCCATTCCGCCTTGCACTATAATAATTTTCAAGTCTAATTTTAACATATTTTAAGGAGACACACATGCCCAATATTATAAATATTTCCGATTTTTCCGCTCCTGAGCTGGATGTATATGCCCGGCTCAACGAAAATCAGCTTTTAAACCGCCATGAACCCGAAAAAGGGATTTTTATCGCCGAAAGCCCAAAGGTGATCGAGCGGGCTCTGGACGCAGGCTGCAAGCCTCTGTCCCTTCTTTTGGAAACACGCCACATAGAAACTCAGGCCAAGGAGATCATCGAACGCTGCGGGAATATTCCTGTTTACACAGCCGAGCTTGACGTCCTCACCCAGATCACCGGCTTTAAGCTTACACGCGGCGTCCTCTGCGCCATGCTGCGCCCGCCGCTTCCTGCAATAGAGGATGTATGTGCCGGGGCAAAGCGGATCGCCATTCTTGAAAATGTCATGAACCCGACAAATGTAGGGGCTATATTCCGCTCAGCCGCCGCCCTTAATATAGACGCCATTCTCCTC
>USQV01000182.1 GCA_900556965.1 uncultured Clostridium sp. | reverse complement strand
GGAAGCCGAGGCGGCAAAACCGGCCCTCGACAATGTTTCCTACACCTCCTATATGCTCCGCATCGCCTACGAGGAGGGACAGGCAGAGGTTGCCGCAGCGATCCTTTCCTGTGCGCTCAGCTATGAGGTGATCGCAAAGAAGCTTATCGAGAAAAACCCGGAGGCACCGAATCATCCGTTCTACGGCGAGTGGGTGCAGGGCTACGCCTCCGACAGCTATCATGACGAAAATGTGATACTGATCTCTCTGATGGATCGGCTGACAGAGGGATATTCCAAAAAGCAGCTTGAGCATTTAAAGGAGATCTTTACGTTATGCTCCAGATATGAAAAGGCATTCTGGGACATGGCATGGGAAATGAGGCGGTAGAGGTATGCTGGAATTTAAGAACGTATGCTTTCAGTACGACTCAGAGGATTTTTCCATTATCGACCACCTCTCCTTTTCGGTCCGGCACGGAGAATTTGTGTCGGTGATCGGCGCCTCCGGCTGCGGAAAAAGCACGATATTCCGGCTGGCAAACCAGCTCCTTCATCCGGACTCCGGTGAGATACTGGCCGACGGAAAAAGCATAACAGGGCTAAAGAGCTACTGCGGATATATGCCGCAGCATGATCTTTTATTCCCGTGGCGCACGGTGAAGGAAAATGTGAAGCTGCCTATGGAGATCGCAGGCGGCTATACAAAGGCGGAGATGAATGAAAGGGCAGATCGGGCATTAGAGTCCGTCGGCCTTTCCGGATGGGCGGACAAGGCCCCTAGAGAGCTGTCAGGCGGAATGCGCCAGAGGGCGGCCTTTGCCAGAACCCTGCTTACCGGATCGGATCTCCTTCTTCTGGACGAGCCCTTTTCCGCGTTGGATTATCTTACGAGGCTTTCCATGCGGGAGTGGCTTTTAGAGCAGTGGGAAAAAGAGAAAAAGACAGTTCTTTTCATCACCCATGACGTGGAGGAGGCAGTATTTCTGTCCAGCAGGATCCTAGTCGTGGAGCAGACGCCCATCACGAAGCTTACGTCCATCGAGGTTCCGGCGGAGTACCCCCGGACGCGGGAGGAATTACAGAGACCGGAGATCATGGAGCTTAAGGAGCGGCTGATCGAAATGTTAAGGAGAGAACCGTTATGAAAAAAAGAAGGATCCAAAATTCTACACTCCCCGCAGCCATTCTGGTATTTATCCTGCTTCTTATCTGGCAGGCGGCGGCTCTGGGGATCGATGCGGCTTATATCCTTCCGTCACCGATTCAAGTGCTGGTACGGCTTTGGGAGCTTCGGAAGCCGCTGTTTACGGCACATCTGCCCGCCACCATGTCCATCGTGGCCATCGGCCTTGTGATCTCGGTGATACTGGGAGTCGGTCTTGCCGTGCTCATGGATGCCAGCGAAACGGCAGAAAAGGCGCTGTATCCCCTTATCATTGCTTCGCAGACGATCCCGACAACGGCATTGGCACCACTTTTTGTGCTGTGGTTCGGATATTCGATCTGGAGCAAGGTGCTGGTAACTGTCCTGATCACCTTTTTCCCCATCACCATCACCTTGTTTGACGGGTTTAAATCCGTGAAAACGGAGATGGAGGAGCTTTTGTTTACCTTTGGGGCAGACAGGAGACTGATCTTCTTTCACTTAAAGATACCGGCTGTCCTTCCCTGCTTTTTTTCAGCCATAAAAATGGCAGTCCCCCTCTCCATCATCGGAGCGGCCATCGGAGAATGGCTCGGAGCCCAGAGCGGCCTCGGATATTTCAGCCGGAGGATGATGACCCAGCTCGACGGGGCAGGCGTGTTTGCACCGATCCTGCTGCTTTCCGTTGTGGCGATGGCCTTTGTCGGCCTCGTGACGGTTCTGGAAAAACGGCTGATCCACTGGAGGAGCGATCTGTAGGGAGCGCAGTCAATAAGTTGATAAACACAAATAATTAAACACAGAGGAAAATATAAATGATAAAATTATACGGAATGAATAAAATGAAACATACAGCGGCACTTCTTGCCGTATCCCTTATGTGCGGAGTGCTCGGCGGCTGCGCAGGAAGCCAGCAGGCAGAAACAACGGCAGCGAAGGCAGCCGCAGAACAGGCGGCAGACAGTCAGACTGTGGCCCCGGAGCAGACAACGGAAGCCAAGAAGCAGGAGGAAAAGGAGCTTCGTGAGATCAATGTCGTTCTGGACTGGTATCCGAATGCGATCCACACCTTCATCTATACCGCCATCGACCGCGGCTACTATGCGGAGGAGGGGCTCGATGTTAAGGTACGCTTCCCGGCAAACGATAATGACGCTCTGGCCCTTGTTGCAGCAGGAAAGGCAGAGCTCGGCATGTACTATCCCCACGATGCGATTCAGGCAGTTGCAAATCAGGGAGCCGGTATCCGCTCCATCGGTGCCATCGTACAGTCCCCGCTCAATATCATCCTTTCCCTCAAGGAAAAGAACATCAAGAGCCCGGAGGATCTGGTAGGAAAAACCGTAGGCTATGGCGGAACAGCCTTAAGTGAAGCTCTGGTAAAGTGTATCATGGAAAATGTGGGCGCTGATGCTTCCGATGTCAACCTCATTAATGTCGGATTCGAGCTCATGAGCTCCATGACCACCGGAAACGTGGATGCCACGATCGGCTGTCTTGTAAATCACGAGGTACCGCAGATGGAGGAAGAAGGCTTTGAGGTGAATTACTTTATGATGGACGAATACGGAGTCCCCAACTACTATGAGGCGGTCTTCCTTGCAAATAATAAGATGATCGAGGAGGAGCCGGAAGTCCTTGCCGGATTCTTACGCGCCTCTAAGAAGGGCTTCGATGACTTCAAAAACGATCCGGACGGATGCCTGACGATCCTTATGGACAACCAGAACGAAGAAAACTTCCCTCTCTCAAGAAGTGTTGAGGAAAAATCCTGTGCTACCCTTCTTCCGTTAATGGAAACAGAGGATGCCGGATTCCTGACACAGACAAAGGAGTGCTGGCAGGAAAACATTGACTGGATGTTTGAGAACGGCCTTATCGACAAGAAGGTCGAAGTGGATGAGGTAATGACGGTATTAGAATAAAATAGCGGATAGCTTCGGTGTTTGCCCAAGCATATCGGGAAAAAACAGGTGAGATGCGTTGACATTCTTGCCTGTTTTTTACTTAACAGATAGATACATTCTTTTCGCAAAATCCTTTACGGCTTTGCATATAATATGTTATGATATAATATGGTCTGGTTACCAGACCGGAAAAACAGGTTATTAATTTTTCTGAACCGATCAGAATGGGGGGACAGCGTATGGAGGATCGATGGATGCTGAGAGTTTACGGAGCGAGGGGCT
>USQV01000181.1 GCA_900556965.1 uncultured Clostridium sp. | reverse complement strand
CCCGGGCCATGTCATCTGGATCACGACTGCTGCCCGGAAGGTCCCGTAATCGATCCCCTCCGATGCCGCCTTTGCTCCCATGGAATCCAGACGTCCCACCTTTCCGTTTGTTCTGGTAAGGAAGCGGGAATGGTCATGATTGGAGAGCTCGTTCATCGCAGACATCAGTGAGGGAGTCTGCAGGCGGCTCATGTGCCTCAGCATGGAATCCATAAAGACTCTGCCGTTTTTATAGAGATATCCGTCAAATCGGTCACTGTGCTTTTCAAGCCCCGTAAGAAACCATGATACCGGCTCCATAAAGGCGTCATAGTTCATTACAGAATCCCATTCATTTCCCTCAAGCCAGGAAAACGCATCCCCATAGTGTTCTGCAAGAATAAAGGCATCCGGATTTATTTTTTTTACTGTTTTTCGGAAATCCTGCCAGAACCGGTGGTTCATCTCCGGGGAATGCCCGAGATCCGCCGCCACGTCCAAGCGCCAGCCATCTATCCGGTAAGGCTCTGCAAGCCATTTTCCGGCGATTTTAAGGATATAGTCATAAAGCTCCTTCGAGCCCTCATAATTGAGCTTAGGAAGCGTGTTGTGGTTCCACCAGCCCTCATAGGAGTCATTGTCCGGCCATCCATGTTCATTCGCAAAGCGGAAGAAATTCCGATACGGGCTTTTTTCATCCGGATACGCTCCCGGCTCATATCCTCCCGCGTGTGCATAGATCTTTTCACGATCCAGCCATTTGTTGAAGGAGCCGCAGTGGTTGAACACACCGTCGAGGATCACCCGCATGCCGCGTTTATGGACTTCCTCCATAAACATTGCCAGAAAGCGGTCTCCGGCCTCCAGATTGTCCCTATCTGCTGTCCGCACCGTATATTTTTCTGCCCGCAGATTATCGATATCCGCTGCGCCCACAAGTCCGTCCGCATCCTTTACGATCACGGCGTAATGAGGATCCACATGCTCATAATCCTGACAGTCATATTTGTGATTGGAGGGCGATACAAAGATCGGACTCAGGTACAAAACCTCGACCTTGAGGCTTTGCAGATAATCCAGCTTATCGAGGATCCCCTGAAGATCGCCTCCGTAAAAGCGATCCACATCCAGTACAGACAAGCCCTCCTCCCAGCAGTCGATCTTCGTTACCGGGAAGCCGATGTAGATATATTCATCCGACACCACATCGTTCGACGGATCTCCGTTGTAAAACCGGTCGATAAATATCTGATACATGAGGGCGCCCTTTGCCCATTCCGGCACATGAAAGCCGGGTGTAATGCAAAACAGGCCATCGGCAGCCTCTCTCTGCTCTACCGCTCCGCGGCGATTATAAAAGCATGTTTCCGTTCCCTTTTGTATTTCAAAATAAAAGTATACCGGAGCATCTCCCAGCTGGTATGAGATCTCGTAATAGTCAAAGACTCCCCGGCTTACTGTTTTTATCAATTCTGTTTTTTTCTCTCCTGCCGGCACGATCAGAAAAACATGATCTGCATCGTCCTTCTTCGTCCGGAATTTCAGTGTCACGGCTTCTCCCGGTTCCGGTTCCTCCGGAATCCGATAGCCGACTGTTTCATCACAAAACAGTGCTGCCTTATCCATAAAAACAGCTTCTCCTTTCCTCAATCTCCCACTATTATACAGAACTTTCTGTCTGTTTGCACTTATTTTATTCGGCTTCGGTAAATTTCTTCAGTCAAGCGGATATTCGCAATCCGCTTCGCTACTTGATTCGGTTAAATCGTTTTTGTCATTGCAGAAAGAATTACAGAAAGAAAGCCAGCGGGGAATCGCTGGCTTTCTCTCGGAAAAGGTATTATGTCTCTTATGGGGTATAGCAAAAACTATATAATGTATTGGGGGGGGTTACGAGTAGTAATATAGCATACGCTTCCGGATAAGTGTGCACAAACATTGTTTTTTTTGTAATTTCATTTTTGTGTATATTTACTTTTTGATTTTTATTTTTGTGTATATTTTATATTCCAAAAGAAAAAACGGCGTTTTGTTGTGTTTCTTTTTTACAAACGCCGTTTTCCTTTATTTTTTAAGCGAACAGGGAATCAAATTCTTCCTGACCGATTTTTTCCTTTTCCAGAAGGAGCTGGCAGCATTTATGGAGTACATCTTCATGGGCAAGAATGATTCCTTTGGCCTTTGCATAGCACTCGTCGATGATCCTCTTGACCTCGCTGTCGATAGCTGCTGCTACATCTTCTCCATAGCTTCTTGTATGGGCCAGGTCGCGACCGATGAAGACCTCGTCCGCATCACTTCCGTAATTGATCATTCCGACCTTCTCGGACATGCCGTACTGTGTTACCATAGCCCGGGCGATGGAGGTCGCCTGTTTAATATCCTGAGAGGCTCCCGTTGTGACATCATCAAAGATGATCTCCTCCGCGATCCTTCCGCCCAGAGCCACCATAATGTTCTGCAGCATCTTGCCTCTGGTATTAAACATTTCATCCTTTTCCGGCAATGGCATGGTATATCCGGCAGCTCCCATTCCCGTCGGGATAATGGAGATCGTATGAACCGGCCCCACATCCGGAAGCTCGTGAAACAGGATCGCATGGCCTGCTTCATGATAAGCCGTGATCCGTTTTTCCTTTTCAGAGATCACCTTACTCTTTTTCTCCGCTCCGATACCGACCTTGATAAAGGCCTGCTCAATATCAGCCTGCTTCACATATTTTCTGCCTGCCTTTGCCGCAAGGATCGCTCCCTCGTTCAGGAGGTTTTCCAGATCCGCACCCGTAAAGCCTGCCGTTGTCTGGGCGATCCGCTTTAAGTCCACGTCGTCTCCGAGAGGCTTATCTGCCGCATGAACCTTGAGGATCTCCTCACGGCCCTTAATATCCGGCCTTCCGACGCCTACCTTTCTGTCGAAACGGCCGGGACGTAAGATCGCCGGATCCAGAATATCGACACGGTTCGTCGCCGCCATAACGATAATTCCTTCATTGACGCCGAAACCGTCCATTTCTACCAGTACAGGAAAGATAGAGGCCTGGGATTCTCTGGATCATTATGCTACTCTCGGTTTCTTCGGTCGTTTCAACTATGACTACAAGAGCCGCTATCTCTTTGAGTTCGACCTGCGCAGAGACGGTTCTTCCCGTTATGCCAAAGGACACCAGTGGGGAACTTTCCCAGCTTTTTCCGCCGGTTGGAATGTGGCTAAGGAAGCTTTCTTCGAACCTTATACTTCGATACTTTCCGAATTACGTTTAAGAGGATCTTGGGGAGAATTGGGCAATATGCGGGGAAAAAATTACCAATATATCTCTACCGTACCTTATAACGCTACGACCGATTATATTATGG
>USQV01000180.1 GCA_900556965.1 uncultured Clostridium sp. | reverse complement strand
GTGATCCTTTCCCGTCTGCATCTGGAAGTTTGCAGGTGCAAAGATCACCTGGCATCCGTTTATCGCCATATAACGATATAACTCCGGGAATCTGATGTCATAGCAGATGGAAAATCCCAGTTTTCCAAGCTCAGTATCCAGCATCACGATATCCTTGCCGATCTGCATGCGATCGGATTCTCTTGTTTCTGTACCATCCGCAAGTGTAATATCAAATGCATGGAGCTTGCGGTATCTGGCAACTTCTTCTCCTTCCGGATTTAAAAGAACAGTCGTATTATATTTCTTTTCTCCATCGGGATTTACTTCACTGATGGAACCGCAATGGATCCAGATATGATGCTCCTTTGCCTTTTTTGCCATCAGGCTGATCGTCGGGCCGCCCGGGATCTCCTCCGGATCACGCGGATCATTCCCGATATAATTAAACACTTCCGGAAAAGCAACCAGCTTTGCTCCCTTTGCAGCCGCCTCATCAATAAAACGGCACGCTGCTTCCATATTTTCCTCATAATTGTCACGCGTATCCATCTGAATAACACCGATCATGTATTTTCTAAGCATATTTTTATCCGTCCTTTTCTTTGATTATTTTAAGATCAGCCCCACACCTTATTCATGTACTCTACAATACGGTCAACACAAATGTTGAATATTTTTTTACCTTTTTCTGCTGTTCCCACCGTTGCATCACCAACTGTCGCATTCGGCGTTTTATCATGCATCGGAGAATAAGATAAAACATCCGGAAAATCATTTGCAATCGGAGGAACGCAGACGGCCTTATCCATATCCACAAGCTCCGGGCACAAATGAAGCATTACAGATGTACCGCATTCGCTGGCATGTGCATGGCACATACGTCCCTGATGGGTAAATACTCCCTCATCGTGCAGCTGGGTAAAACGCCACCAGTCTATCTGTGCAAACCGGATCCCTCTTTGCAGCTGATATTTGATCCCTACAGACTGGATCGGAGCTACGCTTCCTGCATGACCGGATATAAACATGAAGTTCTCAAATCCATAATCGATCAGCTGAGCCGTCAGTTCATCCATCCATGCCTCAAATAACTGCTTGCTCATAGAAATAGTTCCGACAAAATCTTTAAGACTTGATGAATCCGAAACCTGCGTCATCGGGGCGATCACCGCTCCGGTACGCTTAGCGACTTCCTCTGCAACTGCCTCTGCCGCAAAGCCGTCACTGCCCATAGGCAGATGAGGCCCGTATATTTCGCAGGCTCCTGTAGGAATGATCACCGTTTTTGTTTCCTTTCTGCGTTCGTCAAACTCGACCCAGCTCATCTCACGGATCCAGTATTTCTTATTTGACATTTCACATACCTCCTGATTTGATTAAAATAAAGTCAAACGGATCTTCGTAATCCGCTTTGCTGCTTACTCAAGGCCATTGATCTTTCTGGCATGGTGACATGCAACAAAATGTCCGGGGCAGATTTCTTCCGCCACAGGAGTTTTATGGAAGCAGAGCTCGTCTGCATAGGGGCATCTCTTTGCAAATCGGCACTCATCCCCCGGATTGATCGGGGATGTGATCTCACCCTTTATCAGCTTACGCTCCTTCTTCGCTCTTACCTGTGGGATCGGAACGGCATCCAGAAGTGCCTTTGTATACGGGTGGAATCGATGATGGAAAATCTCCTCAGAATCACAGAACTCAACCATCATTCCCAGATACATGACCATAATATCGTCGGAAATATGACGGACTACCGACATATCATGGGTGATAAACATATAGGTAAGCTGGTGCTCCTCCTGAAGATCCTGCATCAGATTGATAATCTGCGCCTGAATAGAAACATCCAATGCCGATACCGGCTCATCACATACGATAAATTTAGGCTCTAATGCCAGAGCACGGGCAATGCCGATACGCTGTCTTCTTCCTCCGTCCAGCTCGTGAGGATATGAATTATAAAGACGCTGTGCCAATCCCACCGTATCCATAAGCTTTGCGACCCTATCCTCCAGCTCTTTTTTTCCGGAGCATTTCTTATATATAAGAAGCGGTTCGGCGATCAGCTGACTTACTGACATTCTGGGATTCAAAGACGAAAATGGATCCTGAAAGATCATCTGCATATCTTCACGCAGATTTTTTAACTGGCTTTTTGTAACGGTACTGATGTCCTTACCTTCAAACCAGATCTCGCCGTCCGTTTTTTCATGCAGATGGATCACAGTACGTCCAAGAGTGGATTTACCACAACCGGACTCTCCCACAACCCCCAGCGTTTTTCCTTTTTCAATAGAAAAGCTAACATCATCTACCGCATGAAGGAATCCGCGGTTTGTCTTAAAATATTTTTTCAGATTTTTAACTTCGATCAGTTTTTCCATTCTGTTTACCGTCCTTCCTTTTCATACAGCAGACACCGGACAGTATGGCCGGGCTCAATTTCGATCGCCTGCGGCTGTTTCTTGTGACAGATCTCCGTTGCATGCGGGCATCTGTCTGCAAATGCACATCCTTCCGGCAGGTTACTGGGATCCGGCATTAATCCCTTGATCGGATTCAGACGATGAGATTTTTTACTGAAGTCCGGAATAGAACCAAACAGACCGTTCGTATAAGGATGCTTCGGATTATTATAGATATGCTCCAGCGTACCATACTCCACTATGCGCCCGGCATACACGATTGCCACCTTATCACAAACTTCAGCGACAACGCCCAGATCATGGGTAATAAGAAGCAGGGAGGTATTGAACTTTTTCTTTAAGTTATCAATCAGATCCAAAACCTGAGCCTGAATGGTAACATCAAGTGCTGTTGTCGGTTCATCTGCGATCAGCAGGTTTGGATTACATGCCAGTGCGATCGCAATGACGATACGCTGCTTCATACCGCCGGAAAACTGATGCGGATATTCGCTGCCGCGTGCGCTGGGGATTCCGACCAATTCAAGGATTTCTGCCGCTTTCTTTGCAGCATCTACCCTGCTGAGCTTGTCATGATTACGGATGGCCTCTGCAATTTGATCGCCTACGGTCATCACCGGGTTCAGGCTTGTCATGGGATCTTGAAAAATCATAGAGATGTGCTCGCCGCGGATTCGACGAAGCTGCTTTTTGTCCATCTCCAGCAGATTTTTTCCCTCGTACAAAATTTTTCCGCTTTTGATTTTTCCGTAAGGCTTTGCTGTTAAGCCCATAATTCCCTTTGCCAAGGTGGTCTTGCCGGCACCGGTCTCGCCTACCAATCCAAGCGTGCGTCCCTCTTTCAAAACCAGGTCTATACCATTAAGCGCCTTGACCGTTCCTTCGCGCAGCTCGAAATGAATGCGCAGGTCCTGCACTTCCAAAATCGTTTGATCCATATCTACCCCTCCT
>USQV01000179.1 GCA_900556965.1 uncultured Clostridium sp. | reverse complement strand
CGTCTGCCAAACATGGTAACGGCATAGCCGGTCTCCTTTGCCTCTTTTACAAGGTTATCCAGATAAGACTTTACCTGCGGATACGTTTCAAAATAGCGGTTGATGTATTCCAGCGCCTCTTTTCTTGAGATGCTTAAGTCTTCACTGAGTCCAAAGGCACTGATGCCGTATACGATACCGAAATTGACTGCCTTTGCGTTCCTTCTCTGAAGCGGTGTTACCTCGTCTAACGGGATATGGAATACCTGCGAAGCCGTGATCGCGTGGATATCCTGAGCGCTTCTGTATGCCTCGATCAGCCTCTCATCACCGGAAAGGTGGGCCAGCACCCGCAGCTCGATCTGGGAATAGTCCGCATCAAGAAATACGAAGCCATCCTTCGGAACAAACACCTTTCTGATCTCTCGTCCCAGCGCCATTCGGATCGGGATGTTCTGAAGGTTCGGCTCTGTGCTGGAGATCCGCCCTGTCGCAGTGATGGTCTGGTTAAAGCTGCTGTGGATCCGCCCGTCCGGCCCGATATAGGTGCCCAGCCCTTCTGCATAGGTAGAATTAAGCTTGGAATACTGGCGATAATCCAATATCTTTCTGACAACAGGATAATCCGGAGCCAGCTTTTCCAGAACATCAGCCGCCGTGGAATAGCCGGTTTTTGTCTTTTTCCCTCCCTTGATCCCCATTTTCTCAAAAAGGACTTCGCCAAGCTGCTTCGGTGAATTGATATTAAACTCGCAGCCGGTCAGCCCATAGATTTCCTGCTCTAATACTTTGATCTGTTCCTTTAATTTCTGCCCGTAAGCGGAAAGCTCCTCTCTCTTTACGGCAATTCCTTCCTGCTCCATGTGGTAAAGGGCATAGACAAGAGGAAGCTCTACCTCCAGATACAGCTTTTCCATCCCTTCGCCGCAAAGCCTCTCAAGAAGCAGCGGTCCGGTGCGAAAGGCTGTATTGCTCATATAAGTGGCACAGGAAAGAACGGTATCCGGCTCTGTCTCCCAGGCTGCCTCAAAGGTCTGCTTTTTTAACAGTTCTGCTCTGGAGGGCAATGGGGTTTCGAGATAATCCCTTGAAAGGTCATCGTATTCATAGGTATCCTTAAGAGGGTTGATAAGGTATGCCGCAACTCCGGCGTCATATACTCTGTCCCCGTAGCCGAGGGCAAGATGTGAAAGGCTGGACTTTAAATGTAAAAACCAGACCTTTCCCGTTTTACAGAGAGCAGTCAGCTTTTCACAAAGATAGTCTTTCGTGACAAAACCCTCGGGAATGATCAGATACGCTTCCGTTTCGGAATAGCTTAAGACCACTCCAAAGAAAACCGTGTCGTCTAAAAGAAGCTCTGCGCCAATGCGGTCTGCCTCTGATGCCGCAGAAAAGATCTCCTCTGCCTTAGAAAGCTCCGACACAACAGTACAGCGGCATTCGGACTGCGCCTTTTTTACATTGTCTGAAAAACGGGACAGGATCGATTTTAATTCCAGACGGCTCATCACTTCATACGCTTCTTTGGTAAAGAGCTCACCAAGCCTTGTTTCCTCCTTGGAAAACTCGACCGGCGCCTCAAGGCAGATCTTTGCGAGGTCATAGGAGAGCTTTGCAAGCTCCCTGTTTTCATCCAGAGCTTTCTTTGCTCTGGGCGGCTTTACCTCATCAAGATGATCATAGACACCTTCAACGCTTCCAAACTGAACAATTAAGTTTGTAGCGGTTTTTTCCCCCACAGAGGGAATACCCGGAATATTGTCGGAGGTGTCTCCCATAAGGGCCTTTACGTCAATGAAGGCGGTGGGTGACACCTGATATTCCCGCTCTACATCTTCCGGATAATAGTTGTGGACTTCTGTAGTGCCGCGGCTTGTCTTTGGAATGCTGATCTTTATATGGGTATCGGCAAGCTGGAGAAGATCTCTGTCTCCCGAAACCACCGTTACCTCCAGACCGGCATTCTGTGCCTTCTTTGCCACTGTGCCGAGGATATCATCCGCCTCATAGCCTTCCTTTGTAAGGATCGGGATCTTCATGGCGGAAAGCACTTCTTTGATAAGGGGAACCTGCTCATGCAGCTCCTCCGGCATCGGCTTTCGTGTTCCCTTATATTGCTCAAACATATTGTGGCGGAAGGTCGGAGCCTTAAGATCGAAGGCAACTGCCAGGTAGGCGGGCTTCTCCTCATCCACCAGCTTAAAAAGGATGTTTAAAAATCCGTATACTGCATTCGTATGAAGCCCTTGTGTATTCGTAAGGATCGGCACTCCGTAAAATGCACGGTTTAATATACTGTGCCCGTCAATAAGAACCAGCTTTTCCATAATTAAAGTCTCCTAGAAAAATAAGAATCCGGTCTGCCTCCATATCCGAAGCTGCAAAAGGATCATGACAAGCAAAGCCATTGTCATCAGGGTGCTGGCGGAATATCCGGCCACCTGAAGCATCATATATCGATGCAGGATTGCTGCGGAATCTGCAATCTTCCGCTTTAACGCCCCCACTATGTCAAAATTTCCATCTGCCTGATCTAACTTCTTCAGACCAACATCCACCATATAGTGGATTTCAAGCTCCTCCCGGCAGTTTTTACAGGTTTCAATGTGTTCGATAAAGTCCTCCAGCTCCGTTACAGAAAGCTTATCCTCCATATAGGGAACTATCAGTTTCTCAGCCTCTGCACATGTCACTGTCGCCGCACCTCCCTGATCTTAACATTTTTGCGAAGGATCAGAAGGCCCGCTATGGCGACTGCAGCAGCTGCGGCTCCCGCGATCCAGAGCATCGTTTTCGTAATGTATTTTTCCTTTACGATTAAGACAAAATCATCTTGGGTCGTTGTAAAGACAAGAGCGCTCTTACTTCTGGTGGCATCTAACCGTTCTTCCTCAGTGCCATTCTGAAGGTATAGGCTGCAGTTTTTCCAGCCGGAGGGAAGGATAAAGCGGTAACGCACCTCATCATTATCATCGGCGCCGCCATTGCTTTTAAGGGAGATCCTCCACTGCTCCTGTCCCTTCTTTTCAAGAAGCTTTTCCGCGGTCAGCTCTGTATCGTCATCAAAAATACCCTCTGCCAGAATGACACTGTGGATCTCATCCCGCTTTTCATCACTTTCAATCGTGGTAACAAAGGGCGTGTAGATCGCGTGAAGCACCTGGTCAAAGCAGATCGTATCGGAAGTACAGGTTTCCCATACGCCGTGATATCCCTTTCTTTCCGGAACATCCGGTATTACGGTATCCTTATACAGATCGCCGTATTTACAGTAAACTCTTGCAGAAACAGTATCATCGGTCAGGTATGTGATGTAAAATTTACTGAAATCCGTCGGAGTGTTTTCTTCTGCGATCAACGATTCATAGAGTACCGGCTCTGCCTTTCCC
>USQV01000178.1 GCA_900556965.1 uncultured Clostridium sp. | reverse complement strand
GTACAGAAAGTTAGCGGCGACCAACTGACCACCATAAAAAGCGTAGATGTGACTTCCGGACTGAACGGTAAAATTGCCGGATTGAAGGTAGAAAACAGTACGGAATTCAATGAAGCCCCCAATCTAAAGCTGCGCGGTGAAAACCCGCTGATTGTTATTGACGGGGTGCCTTACAAAAACATGTCGCTGCGGGATATCGCTTCCGATGATATAGAATCCATTGATGTACTGAAAGGGGCTACGGCTTCCGCCTTGTAGACGGAGGAAACGGATGAAGCTGAGTATCCGAATGAAAATATTCCTTCCGATGATGACGATCCTTATCATATTTACACTGGCAGTTCTGGGAGTGTTCCGCTACTCTCTGGAGGGTCATATGGTATATAATGCCAGACGGGATCTGGAACATACGATGAGGGTGACAGAGGACATTTTGGCGGATGCAGAAGTTCTAAGCACGGCCGGATCAGAGGAAGGCAAGAGGAATGCTGCTGTTGCGGAGTCCTCAGAGGAAATAGAGGAAGATGGCAGATCGTTGGAGGAAAGACTGGAAAATGCGGTGCAGGCCGAGACCGGAAACACCAGAATGATGATACTCAGTGAAAGATATCGGGTGATCTATCCGAAAAACTATGACAACCAGCAGGAGACGGATCAGCTCTATACCTTTTTTCTCACCACTAAGACCCAGGAGGAAGACGGCTGGGAGGAAAATAAGGTGTTGGAAGAAAATATCGAGGAGGATCAGTATCTGATCTGCTATAAGCTCATCCCGCAGGGGCAGAAGGAGGAAGAACAGGCAAGATATATACTTCTTTACTGTCCGATCCAGGATATGTCTTCGATCATGGAGGAATTATCAAAACTTCTTTTTATTACGATGAGTGTGATCGCGATGCTCGCCATCGTTGTTTTGTGGTTTGTGTGCGGCAGCATTTCCGGCCCGGTCGCAAGGCTGAGCGCAGCGGCGCGGGGGATCGGTGAAAAAAAATTCAGGAAGGTCGAGACCGGGGCAACCGTCACGGAGCTTTGTGAGCTGGAGGATGAGATCAATCGGATGCAGGAGAAGCTGTTTCAGGCAGATCAGGCGGAACGTACATTCTTTCAGAATGCCTCCCATGAGCTTCGGACGCCGCTTATGTCGATAAGCGGATATGCTCAGGGGATCCAGTGCGGTGTGTTTGAGGATATCTCCCAGGCGGCAGGCGTGATCTTAGACGAGAGTACGAGACTGACAGAGGTGGTGGACGGGATCCTGACGCTTACGCGAATGGATCAGTCCAGATATCAGATCGTGCCGGTGGAGATCGTGATCGAGCATTTTCTGGAGGAACGTCTGGAGCGTCTGGAGGGATTTGCATACTCAAAAAATAAAAAGCTGGTCTTTTTGCCCGGAAAGGAGCATACAATAGTCACGGATGTCATGCTGCTGGAGCGTGCCTTCTCCAATGTGGCATCCAATTGTATCCGCTATGCCTCTAAGGAGGTCACGGTGACAACAGGCTCAGAAGATGAAAAAGTAATCGTGACAGTCCGAGATGACGGCCCCGGTCTTAAGGAAAGTGATCTGGAGCATATTTTTGACCGATTTTATAAGGGAAAGGGCGGAAACCATGGCCTGGGTCTTGCAATTGCCAGATGCTCTCTGGAATACATGGGAGCCTCTGTGGAGGCGTCCGCTTCTCCCAAGGGAGCGGTATTTCGGATCATTCTGCCTCAGGATTGCCGCAGCTTTGCCTCAGACGAGGCAAAGGAATTGTGGTAATATGTAGATAGATAACCCGGAGATAGATAAAGGAGGAAAACAGGATGAAAAAACTATTGTTTGTTTTAAGCCTGGCGATATGCCTTCTTTCTGTTCCACTGACCGGAATGGCGGCTCAAACAGAAGAACAGCAGGAATATGAGGAGGCAATTACCGATAACCTGAAGGAGATGCTGAAGGGAAGTATCGCTCTCGACAAGATAAGCGCGGAGAATAAAAGCTATCAGCTAAAATGGCTGGAGGCGGAGCAGAAGCCGGAGGATGCGAAAACCATCGCAGAAAAGATCAAGGCTCTGGAAAGCGAACAGAAAAAAGAGCAGGAGAGTATGGATCCGTACAACAAAGCGATCAAGTCCTGTGAGAAAAAGCTCAATGCCGACGGAGCAAACGCAGCACTGGAGAACGTAATACGGATACAGAAGGATCGGATCGAGGATCAGGAGGAGCTGTTAAAGCTCTGGAAAAAAATAGACCGCTTACTGAAATGATAAAATGGCTGTGAAGCAAAGGCTGCTTCGCAGCTGTTTTCGTTTTCTGTCGGCTTCTTTTTACGAAAAGTGTGGAAAAAATATATAAAATATGGTTAAATAGTAAAAGAATATACAGTACAGAAAGAAGGTAATGATATGGAAACAATGGACGATTTCAAGGCGGAGTTAGAGGCTTCCCTTAAAAAGATACGTGTTGGTGATGTTGTTACAGGTACAGTGCTTGATGTTACTGAGGATGCGGTGATCGTGGATCTGAAATCCTATGCAGACGGAGTGATCCGCAAAGAGGAGCTGAGTGAGGATCCCGACTTTAATATGAAGGAAGCGATCCATCCCGGCGATGAGATCACA
This sequence comes from uncultured Clostridium sp., assembly GCA_900556965.1. The sequence continues at coordinate 764 of USQV01000178.1, read as the reverse complement.
GCTACGGTTATGGCAACGAACGACGGAGAGGGAAATATGGTTCTGTCCCAAAAGGAAGCAAACGCGGTTCTGGCATGGGATAAGCTTAAAAAGCTGATGGATGACCGCACCGTCGTGAAGGTAAAGATAAACGAAGTCGTAAACGGCGGAGCAGTCGCATATCTGGAGGGCGTCCGCGGCTTTATTCCGGCTTCCCGCCTGTCCGATGAATACGTAGAGGATCTGAAGGAATGGGACGGAAAGACCATCGAGGTCACCGTTATCAATGTCGATGAGGAGGGACACCGTCTTGTGCTTTCCGGTCGTGAGGTAGCCCGCGAAAAGAAGCAGGAGGAGAAAAACCGCCAGATCGAAAAGTGTGAGGTGGGGGCTGTTATGAACGGCACCGTAGAATCCTTGATGCCTTATGGTGCGTTTGTGGAGCTTGAAAACGGTCTGACCGGACTTCTCCACATTTCCCAGATCAGCACCCAAAGGATCAAGCATCCGGGAGCGGTCTTAAAGGAAGGACAGGAGGTAAAGGTAAAGATCATCGCCGTAGGAGACGGAAAGATCAGCCTCAGCATGAAGGTTCTTGCCGAGGAAGCGGCAGAAGCAGAATCCCACGATACCTTTGACTACAAAGAGGATGGGCAGGCAAGTACAGGTCTGGCTGCGCTCTTAAAGGGGATCAAACTGAATTAGACATATCGGGCAGACATTAAAGGAAACACTTTAGGAAGCAGCAGGGAGGAAATGCTGCTTCCGCCCTGGGCAGAGAGGGG
>USQV01000177.1 GCA_900556965.1 uncultured Clostridium sp. | reverse complement strand
CCGCAATAAAGGTCTTTCCCTCCCGCTTTACCGCTCCGACGTAGCAGTAGCCTGCATTCCCTGTAAAGCCTGTTTTTCCTGAAATGGCTCCATCCATAGAATTTAAAAGTGCATTGTGATTGATACAGGAAAAGGATCTCTTTCCGGATATATCAGAAAACGTATGGGAGGGGGCCCGCGTGATCCTAAGAAAGCTTTCACACTCCGGCGACTGAAAAATGCAATAACGCAGAAGTTTTGCCAGCTCCTTTGCCGTTGTGGCGTGAGGCATTCCCTGTTTATCCAAGGCGTCAAGTCCGTTCGGTGTAACAAAATTTGTCCGGGTGCAACCCAGCATTGCCGCTTTCTGATTCATCCTATCCGCAAAGCGCTCCACGCTTCCCGCCAGATGCTCTGCAACTGCCACAGCAGAATCATTATGGGATTCCAGCATCAGGGAATACAAAAGATCCTCCATACGGTAATCCTCCCCGGCCTTTATCTTTAACCTGACCTCCGGCATGGAGGCTGCTTTGGAGGATACCGTGACTACATCCTCAGGCTGTGCATTCTCCAGTGCGATTATGCAGGTCATGATCTTTGTCGTGCTTGCCATGGGCCGGACTTCGTCACCATTCTTTTCATATAAAATGCGGCCGCTCACTCCATCCAGCAGCACCGCAGATTGGGCGGCAAGCTGTGGCTCGTTTTCCTTTTCTCCCGCAAAGCCGGTGGAAGAAAAAGAAAATGCCATGACCAGACTGAGGCTTAAGACACTCCTAACTTTCCGGATAATGGTTCTATTAATGCTTCTATTAAAGCTGCTGCTTTCTTTTAAACGGCTTTTCTTTTTATCTTCTTTCATACTGAAACTTCCGCGCATATTTTATACCAATATATGCTTCGGTCATTCATTCTTGCAGGCTTTCTTTTTCTATGGTAAAATCCAGTATTATGAATACAACACTTAATTATATTATCAAACCTGAGGATGCCGGGAAAACCATTGCCGGCTTTCTTCTGTCTGCCGGATATTCCAGCCGTCTGGTGGTCTATCTCAGAAATACTGCCGGCAGCTTTTATATCGGGGATACCTGCGTATTCTCCAACCGGCCTTTAGCCGCAGGAGATATTCTCACCGTACATATTACAGAGAAAAAAAGCTCTGAGGCTGTCCTTCCTGTTTCCATGCCTCTTTCCATCGTATATGAGGATGAGCATCTTATCGTCTTAAACAAGCCGGCCGGAATGCCGGTGCATCCTTCTCAGGGAAATTACGGAAATACTCTGGCAAACGGGCTGGCGTGGTACTTTTCCGAAAAAGGCGAGGATTTTGTTTTTCGTGCTGTCAACCGCCTGGATCGCGATACGTCCGGGCTTCTTCTTGTGGCAAAAAACATGCTGAGCTCCTGCCTTCTTTCGGATCAGGTCCGTCTTCACCATATACGCCGGGAATATGCGGCTATCGTAATGGGAAAGCTCCCTGATGAAGGGACTGTGGACATTCCCATTGCCCGAAAAGACGGATCGACGATCGAAAGGATACCGGATCCGCAAAACGGAGAATCCGCCATCACCCATTACCGCCGGATCGACTATAAAGAAAACACGGATATGTCCTTTGCCCGCCTGTCCCTTGAAACAGGCCGGACACACCAGATCCGTGTTCACATGAAGTATATCGGGCATCCTCTCCCCGGGGATTTTTTGTATAATCCCGACTACCGCTTTATAAAAAGGCAGGCCCTTCACTCCGCATACCTTTCCTTTCTTCACCCCATCACGGGAGAGCGGATCGAGTTTACGGCTCCGCTCCCGGATGATATGGCCCTGCTCTTTCCCAAGATCAGCATTTCTGAAATTTTTTAAGGTCGTCTAAGGCCCTTAGGATAATGGTTCTTAAGGGTCCCTCTGTCTGCCTTTGCAAATCCCAGAGAGATCCCTTCTGCCGTCACTAATGTCCAGCCCTTCATTTCTTCACCCAAGGCACCGGAAACAGACATTACCTCGCTGATCGGGATCGCCTCTCCGCGCAGATATCGTTCTGCCAGCTCCCCGGTTCCGATCTCTGCACATTGAACGGCCTCCTCCTTTTTAAGAAACAGCGCCAGTGCATGAGACGGCTCCAGTCTCCCCTTTTTGATCGTTCCGACGTGAAGTCCCGGTCTCAGAACCCTGATATCCTTAAGCTCCGGCATTTCTTCCGGGATAAGATAAAGCTGATCCCCGAAATTTATAAATTTCCTTCCCGCCTTCAGCCTGCTGCTGTCTGCAAGAGCCTCCGTTTCAAATGTTTCAAATTCCGCGATACCGGAAAGTTCCTTCTTTCCTTTTCCGGATCGCTTTTTTCCTTCTTTTCCGGTCGTTTTCTCCTCGGCCACAGTTTTATTTTCCCGGACGAGAAGTGCCATAAAATGTCCCTCTCCGTCCGTTTTGTGGGGCCAGATACGCACTGTATCCTTAAGAAACTCCGATCCGTCTGCCCATTCCGGCCGTCCGGGAGAAAAGCAGTCTGCATTTAACGGGCGCTCCAAATGAAAATCCGGGTGCCTTCTCAAAAAGCCTTCTATGGTCTGTTCGTTTTCCTCTGGGGAAAAGGTGCATGTGGAGTAGAGGATCCTTCCGCCGCCCTTAAGCATTTTTGCAGCACATTCTAAGATCTCCTCCTGCCTCTTGGCACAGAGGCGAACATGCTCCTCGCTCCATTCTCCTCTTGCATTCTCATCCTTCCGGAACATTCCCTCTCCGGAGCAGGGTGCATCCACCGCGATCCGGTCAAAGAAACCGGGAAAGTGGGGCACAAGCTCATCCGGAGCCATATTAGTTACGACCGCATTCGCGATCCCCATGCGTTCTACATTTTGTGCGAGTATCTTCGCCCGGGCCGGATGGATCTCATTACACACGATAAGACCTTTCTGCTCCATTTTTCCCGCCAGATGTGTGCTTTTCCCGCCCGGTGCAGCACAAAGATCAAGCACGCATTCTCCGGGCTTCGGTGAAAGGGCTTCGGCGCAGGCCTGGGCGCTGGGCTCCTGAATGTAATAGAGTCCGGCCTCATGGAGCGGGTGCTTCCCCGGGCGGATGCTCTCATCGTAATATCGTCCTTCTGTGCTCCATGGGATCTGAGGCAACTCCTCCAGCCAGACAGGAAGCTCTGTCGGCCGCTTTAATGGGTTGATCCGAAGGCCAAACCGCCTTCCCTCACCATAGCTCTCAAAAAAAGCTTCTGCCTCATCCTTTAAAAGTGCATTCATTTTATTGACAAATGCGAGAGGAAGCTCTTTTGTCTCCGCCTCCTCCGGCTTTTGGCTTACTGCTGTATAGTCTTTCTTTTTCAATATTTTTTCCTTCCGGTCTGTCATTATTTATCGTCTTTTGTCCCTTTATTTGCTGCGAAACAGGGTATCCAAAATTC
>USQV01000176.1 GCA_900556965.1 uncultured Clostridium sp. | reverse complement strand
GGTTTCAAAGTTCGAGGAGCTGATGCTGCTCGGTGCGATGAAAGAGAATGAACCTTTGCCTTCGGTAAGAAGTCTTGCGATGGATCTGTCCATCAATCCCAATACCATACAGAGAGCTTATGCTGAGCTGGAGCGGCGGGGATACATTTATACAGTTAAAGGAAAAGGAAGCTTTGTGGGGGAAAACAGTTCAATGAAAGAAAAAAGGAAAAATGATGTTCTGGCCCAGTTCAGTGAGATCATTGACGATGCGATCCGTCTCGGGATCAGTGACCGGGAAATTAAAACGATGATCGATGTCCAGTATAATGCAGCAAAAGCGAAAGGAGGAAATGTATGATCGAAGCAAAGGGACTGACAAAAAAATTTGATGAAATTATAGCAGTAGACCATATCGATGCGAAGATCCGCGAGGGAAGCGTATTTGGTCTCATCGGAACCAACGGAGCCGGAAAAAGTACATTCCTGCGGATGGCCAGCGGCATTCTTAAGCCCGATGAAGGAACGGTCGAGATTGATGGAGAGAGTGTATATGAAAACCGAAAGGTGAAGACAAAATTTTTCTATATTTCTGATGATCCGTATTTCTTTACCAATGGCACTCCGGCGGATATGGCGGATTTTTATAAAAGCGTATACACGCGATTTGATACCGGACGGTTTAACCATTTATTAGAAACCTTCGGCCTGAATAAAAAAAGAAAGATCTCTACGTTTTCAAAGGGAATGAAAAAGCAGTTATCTGTTCTTCTTGCAATCTGTGCAAATACGGAATATATATTCTGTGATGAGACCTTCGATGGACTGGATCCGGTGATGCGTCAGGCAGTAAAAAGCCTGTTTGCCAATGATATGGAGGAGCGGAATCTGACTCCGATCATTGCCTCTCACAATCTTCGTGAGCTGGAAGATATCTGTGATCATGTCGGGCTTCTGCATAAAGGAGGGATCCTCCTGTCAAAGGATCTTGACGATATGAAGCTTAATATTCACAAGATACAATGCGTATTGAAGCCGGGAATGAAGGCAGAAGACATTGAGGGTCTAACTATCTTAAAGACGGAATACAGAGGGAGCCTCGCAACGATCACAGTGAGAGGTACCCGGGAAACAATAATGGAAGTTATGCGCTCCTTAGAGCCGGTGTTTTTTGAGTTGATCCCATTATCTCTGGAAGAAATATTTATAAGTGAAACGGAGGTTGCAGGTTATGACATCAAAAAGCTTATTCTTTAAAATGATGCGTCAGGATATCCGCAGAAAGCTCTGGGCCATAGGGCTTTGCTTTCTTATATTTTTTATGGCGCTGCCGGTCAGCGCATCCATGGAGTTCACCAGGCTTTCAAGACTGTATTCAGGATGGCTGAATGGTACGCAGTATCTGGATCCCGGGATCGTGCCTGAGATCGAGCTTTTAAGACGCACTCAGGCTCTTGCCACAGACACTCTGGGAATGCAGAATTTCGTTGCTTCAGCATTTACCATGATATTGGCCGTTGTTTTTGCAGTCACGGGCTTTCTTTTCCTTCACTCAAAAAAGCAGATCGATTTTTATAATTCGATCCCGGTAAAGAGAGAGACCCTGTTTGCTGTCAGATATCTGGATGATATCATTATTTTTACTGTGCCGTATTTAATAAACATGTTCTTTACGGTGATGATATTTGTGGCAAATGGCTTCAGCTTTTCACTGGCTTTGACAGCGGGAATGGAAACTCTGGCGGTTCATCTTGCCGGCTTTCTCTTAATGTATGGAGTGATGGCAGCGGCTGTTCTTCTCACCGGCAATTTTTTCATCTCGATCCTTGGTGGTATTGTCCTGTTCTTTTATATCCCGGCAATAACTCTGCTGGTACAATTTCTTTGTGATCAGTTTTTTATCACTCAAAACGGGAATATGACGAATTTCTATACCTTTATGGAGCATGGTTCACCCTGTATCTACTATTTTGGAAGACTGATCGGAAATGGAAGTGCATTGGAAATGCAGCAGTACAGCACCATGATGCCAAATGTGCTTTATTCCATCTTAATTTCAATTGTGATCGCCGGTATCAATCTGCTTTTATATCGACTTCGTCCATCTGAAGCAGCGGGAAAGGCAATGGCATTTCCCATCACGAAAACGCCGATCAAAATGCTTATCGTCATACCGGCCAGCATTCTTGGCGGACTCTTTTTCTGGAGTATGTATTATAGCTTTTCATGGGCTGTATTCGGATTCCTGTTCGCCCTCCTTTTAAGCCATGCGATAATCGAGATCATCTATCATTTTGAATTTGGAAAGCTTAAGGAGGATCCGCTTCATATTGTGATCTGCGGCGTGATCGCTCTGGCGATCATCGGTATCTTCCGATATGATCTCTTTGGCTATGACTCTTATCTTCCGAAGGAGGAGGAATACAAGAGTGCGGCGATATGTGCCTATGAGTTAGACGACTGGACCGATTATGGCCTCCCCTACCTCTCTGATGCGGAATATGGAAACTACGATTGGCGATACATGAACCGCTATAATTATATTTATGAAAATATGAAGATCAGCGATTATGATGTGGTGAAGAAGATCGCAGAAATCGGGATCGAGAATGCAAAGGCACGAAAAGAAAAAAGACTTTACCATGCATGGGATGCGGAGGAGGTCGATTATCAGGAGCCGGAGACAACGCTTGATCTGAAATATAATCTGAATAACGGAAAATCAGTTTACCGTAGATATAATGTGAGCCTGCCCTGGCTTGAGGAAACAATGAGTGAGCTTTATCGGGGAGAGGAGTATAAAAAGGGAACGTATCCTGTTCTTTCTTATACGGCTGACAACCTGACGGGCATCTATGAATCCCGGGGAGAGAAGATACGCAAGGTAAATACAGAGGCAGTAACGATTGAGGAGCTGCTTACCGCGTATCAGCAGGAGCTGACCGCACTTTCCATTGAAGAACGAAAGAGCATGATCCCTGTTACATCCTTAAGATTTCTCACCATCGCGGAGACGGAGTATATCGACAGGATCACGGCCTCCAGAACGGAAAACAGAATCAGATCATTGCGGATAGAAGATATGAGTCAGGTTAATTTCTTCCCGGTATATCCGTCCTTTACGAAAACGATCGAGCTGCTCAAGGCCTGCGGAGAGTGGGCAGAGCAGGATCTTGATGTCGCGAATATAGCCAGAATAGAATTGTGCAGTACAAATGAAGATGAGCCCTTTGACGATAAGGAAATCGGATGGGATTATCCGGCTACCGCTCAGAAAATGGAAATTAAGCGGATGGTGATCGAGAACGACGGTTCTGTTGAAGCTTTTGAGAAGATCACGGAAGTTTTAAATTCCAGCTATTATCAGGATATGGCCAGACTGAATGGTCTCTACGATGAGGAATATGGTCTGCTGGTCTATATTTATGAAAAATCAGAAGATGATGAGATCCG
>USQV01000175.1 GCA_900556965.1 uncultured Clostridium sp. | reverse complement strand
GCGTAGCGAAGCGGATTGCGAATATCCGCTTGACCTACTTGAAGCTTTCGCCTAATACGATTATAATAGTATTCGGCATTTCAGCTTTGAAGCCCGAATGTGGGGAAATTAATTCAGGAAAAGGGGAATTTACTAAATGAATCCAAAAATGACAGAACAATTAGACCAGCTTTTTCACCTCTGGGATCGTGGTCTGTGTCCCGGTGCACAGGCAGTGATCCGGCAGCATGGAGAGACACTCTATGAAAAATACTTTGGCTATGCCAATCTGGAACATGAGATCAAGATCAAAGAAGACAGTATTTTCCATGTTGCATCTATTTCAAAAGAGTTTACCGTATTGGCGGTACTTCTTTTATGGAAGGACGGAAAGCTTGATTTAGATGATGATATCCATAAATATCTTGCTGAATACATCAATATTGACACGCCGATCACGATCCGCCAGATGATGAATAACGTCAGCGGTCTCCGTGACCAGTGGGAGCTGTTATTCCTGCGCGGCATCACCATCAACGATCAGATCACGCTGGAAGACATCAACAAGACGATCTCACTCCAGACAGGATTAAACTTTGAACCGCAATCCCAGTATTTATACAGCAATACCGGCTTCCATTTACTGGCTCTGCTGGTTGAAAAGCTGTCCGGAATGAAATTCCCGCAGTTTGTGAAGGAGCATATCTTCACGCCTCTCGGAATGACACATTCCTTTGTACGGGAAAGCTATACCCAGATCGTTCCGAAGCTTGCCTATTCCTATGAAGATCTGGGAGACGGTAATTTTTACTATCACCCATTAAACTATTGCCTTTACGGACCGACCAGTGTAAACAGCTGTGCTTTAGATCTTTGTAAGATCTTAGACGAATATATCCATCCGGATAAAATCGATCCGGAGATTGTCGACATAATGAAAACTCCTGCCATTTTGAGCAACGGAAAACCATCAGAATACTGTGCCGGGCTGAAGACACACAAGCTTCATGGTATGGATGTTTTTGAACATAGCGGAGCGGACGCTGCTTATCGCGGAGAAGTCTACTGTATTCCGGAAATAGAGCTTGAGATCGCACTGATCAGCAATACGACGACCTACCCTATGGGCAAGCTGGCCGATCAGGCTGCCTGCATCGTCCTTGGTCTGCCGGATTGCACTCAGCCGGAAATTCCGGAGCATACCTCAGCACCTGCATGGAGTGGTTTATTTGTTACCTCACTCCCGGCAGATCCGCTGCTGGTGGATATTTTTGAAAAAGAGGGCAGCCTGTTTGTGAAAAAGCTGTGGTGCGATACCAAGCTTGTACCGGAAGAAGATGGCGGTTACCGCGTCGGCACCTTAGATGAAAAGATCTATTTTACCGATGATGGCATTTTATACCAGCTTCCTAAGGGTGTTGTTACCTTAACACCGGCCGCACCGGCAGATCCTGATCTTTTTAAAGAAGGTAAATACTATAACGATGAAACCGATTCCTATATAACACTTACAAAGACAGGAAACACCTGTGAGCTTTGTTCCGATCGTTTTGGCAAAACCGTGCTTTACACCGGAAAAACCGGTGACATCATGTTTTATATGGATGTAGAATTTACCATGTATGTGAAACCGAACGCTGATACTCTCATTATGGACGGCGGCAGAATCAAACATATCAAATACAAAAAAATGTCAGAGTCAAGCTTCGGTTAAAATTGAACGCCCGCTGGACTCAATGTGTGATTCTGGCCGCGGAGCATTAATCGCAGGCAGCGGTACCAGTTATGTTCTGGCCGCTGCCTGTAGATCTTCTTATCCTTGTCATCATCATTAAGGAGCTTATTGCCTGTTCTGAAGAAAGCACTCTATAGAGTAGATTTGTATCATGACATTAAGCGGATATTCCTAACGGATTGTTTCAGCAGCCCATTCCGTGACAGATCCATTCGTTGCATCAATCGTGAAGTCATATTCCATTCCATTGTAGATGATCTTACCTTCATATTCCGGGCGTCCATCATCATAATCCAGCTTCCATTCATAGATATCTTTTTCTGTCGCACCGGTTACACGGCTAAGGACTGTTTTCTTTGCATCTGCCTCCGTGACCGTGATGTTGTTCCTATTTGCGCCCGCTGTTTTTTCTTCATATCCGCAGCTGATGACTTCTCCGGTATCTGCTGCAATTTCATAGTCATACTTTGTGCCGCCGGCATACCATTCAATTTCATACACCCTGCGTCTGTCTTCATATTCCAGCCTGGACTTGGTGATCGTGGCATCCGCCGCATTCACTCCGGCATGTTTCAGTGCGATATTCTGTGCCGCTGCTTCGTCGATGATTCCGGTATCCGTTACGGTCTTTTTCGTAGCAGGGGTTGATAAAGCGGAATCTGTTACCTCCGCCTGTTTCGGGGCTGGGGCAGATACAGCAGAGTCTGTTCCCTCCGCCTGTGGCTGGGAATCCGGGGCATCCTTTTCATGTCTGCTCATTTCCATGACACTCCCTGTTTCTGCGTTGATCGTGTAGGTATAGGCAAGCTCCCCAGAAGTAAACTTTACCTTATAGCAAGACACTCCCGCCACCTCACTCAATGTCGTAGTGGAAATGTCCGCAGACTCTGTTCCAATATTAGCTGCTTTTAGTGCCGCTTCCTGTGCTTCTTCCATACTGATCATTTGTTTCTGATCCGCCCCCTGCTCCTGGCTGATTTGCTTCTGCATAGTTGTTGCTATATTATCTCTGCACCCGGTCAATGCCATTGCAAGAACAAGTGCCGCACCGGTTAAAATCCATTTCTTTTTCATAATCTATCTTCGCTCCATTTTGCCTTCCAGCTTCTGCTTTCTTACGGTCAGCGCAGCAAGTGCGCAGACCTACTAAACAGTTACAAAGATATACCGATCAATTCTCTTGATAAACGCTCAATGATTTCCACATCCAATTCAGTTTTGTTTAACTTGATCCCCGGCCTTCGCATTCTCCATCTGGGCCTTCGCCTTTCTTGCCACTTTTCCCGCCGTGCTGAGCGTACTGCCGCGGACGATCATTCCGTTCCCGAATTGTTTCCGTATATCATCCATAGTTTCATCAATCTTTTTTTGCTTTTCCCGCTTTTTAGTATCCTCAAACATAGAGAGCTGTCTGTACTCACCCTCGGTAAGCTCCGTAAGCCCCGTCCCGATCAGGCGCAGCGGCTCACATCTCCAGCATTCATATAAAAGCATTTTGACCTGCTCAAAGATCTCCTCAGTAATGTCCGTCGGATTCTTTAGCTTTTTCTGGTGGGATCTGGTCTTAAAATCCAGAGTCCGGTATGTTACCGTCACGCAGCTGCATTTTTTACCATCACGCCTCATTCTGGCGGCCACGACATCACATTGCGCCAGAAGCAAGGAGAAAGCCTGTTCGTAAGTTACAATGTCTTCCTCCACTGTATTCTCCGCACTGTAGCCCTTTGCCTCCTCCCGCTCGCCGCGCAC
>USQV01000174.1 GCA_900556965.1 uncultured Clostridium sp. | reverse complement strand
TATCCCAGAACGGATGCCCGTGTACTTTCCACCGCAGTTGCAAAGGAGATATCTCGCAATATCTCGGGACTTCGTTCCTTTCCGCTGCTTTCCGGATTTGCATCCGAGGTAATGGAAAACGGGCGGTATCAGTCCATCGCGAAAACAAAATATGTCAATGATAAGCAGATCACAGACCACTATGCGATCATTCCCACCGGTCAGGGCCTATCCGCATTGAAAAATACAGGTTCCTTGTCCCTTAAGGTATATGAGGTGATCGCAAGAAGATTTTTAAGTATTTTTTATCCTCCGGCAGTCTATCAGAAGATCTCCCTGAATATTGAAAAACAGGGGGAGCATTTTTTTGCAAACTACCGTATCCTCGCAGAGCCCGGCTATTTAAAGGTTGCTGTTGCTCCCGCAAAGAAGCAGGAGGAGGATAAGGACAAAGAGAAAGATAAGGAGATCGATCCGGGATCCGATGAAAAAGCCGGAGCACTGTTAAGATTGCTCTCCGGTCTTAAAAAAGGGCAGAAGCTGGAGCTTTTAAAAATGGAAATAAAAGAAGGAGAGACATCGCCGCCTAAGCGATACACCTCCGGTTCAATGATCCTCGCAATGGAAAATGCCGGTCAGCTGATCGAAGATGAAAACCTGAGGGCCCAGATCAAGGGAAGCGGCATCGGCACAAGTGCGACGCGGGCGGAGATTCTGAAAAAGCTGTGCAATATTAAATACCTGTCTCTGGCAAAAAAAACTCAGGTCATAACGCCGACTCTATTGGGAGAGATGGTGTTTGATGTGTGTAGCGCCTCGATGAAGCAGCTTTTAAATCCGGAGCTTACGGCAAGCTGGGAGAAGGGACTGACCCTTGTTGCAGAAGGATCGATAACCTCCGATGAATATATGCAGAAGCTGGAGAGATTTGTCACCCTGCGGATCGATGGCGTGAAGCAGATAAATAATCAGTATCTTTTAAGGCCATATTTTGATGAGGCAGCGAAGTTCTATAAAAAATAACAAGGAGAGAGAGGAAAGAATATGAAAAAAGAAGATATCAGGATAAACCGCCTGTTTGATTTGACCCATACACAGGCAGCCGCTTATTTGGAACAGTATACATACCCGTGGGAGGCACTGGCCCATATTAAAGACTTTATCAAGGAGCTTGGCGCTTCCCTTCCCGAGGAGGAGTATATAAAGAGATCGGAAACTGTCTGGATCCACAGGCAGGCGAAGGTCTATGACAGTGCATTCCTCGGCGAGAATATTATTATCGGAAAGGATGCCGAGATCCGCCATTGTGCCTTTATCAGAGGAAATGCCCTGATCGGAGAGGGAGCTGTTGTCGGAAACTCAACGGAGCTTAAAAATGTGATCCTGTTTGATAAGGTTCATGTTCCTCACTACAACTATGTCGGGGATTCGATCCTCGGATATAAAGCCCACATGGGAGCGGGCTCTATCACCTCTAATGTCAAATCCGATAAGCTGCTCGTAAATGTGCATGCGGAAGACGGAGATATTGAGACAGGAATAAAGAAATTCGGAGCCATGCTCGGAGATCATGTGGAGGTGGGCTGCGGCTCCGTATTAAATCCGGGAACTGTTGTCGGAAGAAATTGCAACATATACCCTCTGTCCAGCGTCAGAGGCTGTATCGATGAAAACTCTATTTACAAAAAGCAGGGAGAGATCGCGAAAAAGACAGAACGCTAATCTAAACCATGTGCTAAATCTCACGGACATTCGACGAGAATTGCAAAACGCTTAAAGAAAGAGGGAGCACCGCGGATCACTGATCTCACAGTGATGTGCGGTACTCCCTCTGTTATGTTTCGTGGAGATCATAAAAATGATCGATCCTTTGATTATTTTGTTCCGAAGATCCTGTCGCCGGCATCGCCGAGTCCCGGACAGATGTAAGCGTTTTCATTGAGCTCACGGTCAAGGTGGCCTACATAGATCTGAACATCCGGATGTGCCGTGCGAAGTCTTTCCAGTCCTTCCGGAGCGGCGATGATACACATAAACTTAATGTTCTTTCCGCCGTGCTGTTTGATAAAGTCGATAGCTGCTACAGCAGAACCGCCTGTTGCCAGCATCGGATCCGTTACCACGATGGTTCTCTGCTCGATAGGATTCGGAAGCTTACAGAAATATTCATGAGGCTCATGTGTTCTTTCATCACGATAAAGACCGATGTGTCCGACCTTTGCAGTGGGAACAAGAGCAAGGATGCCGTTTACCATACCAAGACCTGCTCTTAAGATCGGCACGATCGCTAACTTCTTACCTGCGATAACGGGGGTCATGCAGGTTTCGATGGGAGTTTCCACCTCGATGTTCTCAAGAGGAAGATCGCGAAGCGCTTCATAGCCCATAAGAGTAGCAATCTCCTCAATGAGGGTACGGAATTCACTTGTTCCGGTGTTTTTGTCTCTCAGCATGGAGATCTTGTGCTGAACGAGGGGATGATCCATAATCATGACATTATTATTCATAAGTAGTATCCAACCTTTCTGTTCCGTATTTTTTTCCTTCCTTTCATCCTACCAGAAAATGACCGGAAAATCAACTATTTCGTGTCGGGATCGAACCTTACGATCACATAATCCCCCAGTCCGTGGGGAAGGGGGTAAGAGATACATATGCTGCCCTGATCTTCATAGGAAAATGCCTGAGGAAAATCGCCTGTGTCTGTTGCAGTAAAATCGCATTTGCGAAGCGTGGCCCAGAGAACATCGATCTCCTGGGATTTTAAATAGCTTTTTACTGCCTCAGCTTCGGCGGCCTTTACGATCACAACATCATCCGATCTTAGATATCCGGCCATTGTGTAGGCATCGGCATAATCGGAAAGACCAAGAAGCGTCCCTTTGTTGAGATCCACCGTCGTGGTATAGAAAATATCAGACGGATATGCACTATCCTTTACCATAAGCGTGCCCTGATAAGTAATGACTGCTTTTTTACGATCCAGAGAAAGGATCTTGCACTGAATGGAGAGGGTATCTGAATCCGGATCCAGATCGTAGCCGGAGATGATCCGGACTGCATTATCCTTTAAAAGCTGGTTTACCTTATCGGTGAGGGAACTATCTCTTAAATTGGAAAGTATGGGATACTCGATCGATATCCCGCCCTTTTTTTCTGTTGCGATCTTGGAACGCACGGACAGCGCAGATGCCGGATCCTTGCTGTCTGTCTTTCCCTCTGTTTCCTTTGTCCCGGAAACGGAAGGCTGTGCAGATGTCGTTTCAATTGTTGATTCGGCTGCCGATTCCTTCATGGTTTCCTTTTCCATAGAGGCAGAATCGGATTCCGTTGTGTGGATACTGTCCAGACTGATCTTTTCTTTTGACTTACAGCCGCCGGCCGCAAAGGACAGGATCGTCACGGCAGCCGCTAATATGATAACGTTTTTCTTCATAAGTAAAATCCTTTCCGTATAGATGTAACTATTATAAACGATTCTTAATCGGAAGTATATGGATATAATATTTCTAATTTCTTAATTTTCAGTAATTACAG
>USQV01000173.1 GCA_900556965.1 uncultured Clostridium sp. | reverse complement strand
GATACTGTGCTGCCTCCGGATATAGAAAGTGCCTAAGCTCTCCGGATTCTCCCATAAGAGCAAAACCATCGTCCGTAAATTGGAACCACACGATCTCCCCATTCAGGCTGAGGATCCGGTTGATCGCATTCTTATAAACACGATCCTCCTCTCCGTATTGGATCTCCATTAATGTCTTCTCCAGCTTTCCCAAGCTGCTGTATTTTAAGATGCGCTCCTGCTCCATCCGACGGCTTCCGGCACGCCTGAGGTCAAGCACATAGATGCTTCCGTCATCCCCCACATACATCTGCTTTGCATCAAAAAATCCATCCTGACTTCTTGTTCCGTTCAGGACAAATTCCGCCTGATGCTTAGCATTCAGTCGATAAAACCTCTTTCCGGATTCATCGGTGACCAGCAGTGAGCCGTCGTTTCCGGCATTAATAACCCGGTAAGGACTCTCTGTCTGCAATGGCTTTGTGGGATTCAATTCGAGAAGCTCCCGATATCGGAATACCCCGACGATTAATAACAGTAGGATCAGAATGCCTGCTTTCCACTTTTTTTTCATAATTACCCAATCCTTTCTACCAGCACCTTATATCTTGGCTTCAAATGGTACGGTGCCAGCTTCTTCTTGTATGCTCGAATGCCATCAATTCCCATATCTTCCGTATAATTGATCCATTGAACTTCTTCAGGCAATTCATTTAAAAGCTCTGTCTGCAGATATTCATCCAGACCACGATATCCATGGCAGTTTTTTTTGAACAGGAATACAAAACAATCTCCCTGTACGATCCCTGCTGCATATCCGATGTCAATTCCTCCGCTGCTTATCATAATCCCGTATTTCGCATCAGAACCTGAAATTTTAAGAAATGCAGAGATCGTATCCTTCAGGCAGCCGTTCGTACATTCTTTGCACGAATGATATGCACAATAAGCACATTCAACGACGTTACGGCAGCTGTTTTCATCTGATCTTAAAAGCTTCCGTTTTTCCGGGGCATACTTACGGATAAAATATCGTTTATTATAGCGTGCCCGCTGTTTTTCAAAGCTCTCCTCCAGATCTGCTCTGCGGTAGATGTAATCACTGTAGGAATCCTGATCGGAAATCGTACAGCTGAAGCCTTGAAGTCCCCGGTACCAGCCTAATTCTTCATCCCTGACATCCACAATGATCAACGGGGAGCTTTCCTTGTTTTCTTCCCATAGCTTTTCGATCAGGTGCTGAAACGATTCCTGATGATATTCCCCTAACGGCATATAATAGTATCTCTTTCCCCGGATATGATCCATAATCCGGATACAGAAATAATCTCCCTCTACTCTATACTCCGGAAGACAAGCATTCTTCCAGGATAGTATGCTTTCCATAGAGAGTGTTGAAGGAAACAGGCCTTTCATTTTACCGGCTTTCTCTTCATATTCAGTTTTTGCCGCTTCTGTCAGAATGTCATACCCTTCCATTCATTTTTTCCATCAGAATTCTTCTATATAGACGTTGATATCTGATGTATCCTCCCTCTTGTAATACTGGTTGCAAAGAAACAGGTATTCGCGTGCCGCATAGTCTCCCTGTGATACCTTAAGGACCTCTACAAAGGCACGTCTGGCTTCATAAAATCTTTTTGCCATAAAATGGCGGACGCCTGTTTCAAAGTCATTTTTCGTCCGTTCCTTAATTTCCCTGACCGCTTCTTCATCTCCGTCGTACACATCATAGATTTTCTCCAGTGAATCCGTTGCACTGACGTGGATCAGTCCCAATATCCTTGCATGATAACGATTCTCAAAATCCGGAATACGGCTCACGGCAGTTCCGGTCACAAGGATCCTGGCTTTATATTTCCATGCACTCTTTCTGAGATGATCGATCACAGACATCTGTTCTGATAATGTGACCTCGGAGAGTCTTTTATCGTGGCCTACGATCCCGACCATCTGCTCTCCTCCCGAAACTGCAAACGCCAGCTCCAGATCCTTAAACCCGGCAAGACGTCCGGCATTTTTTTCCTCGTTTAATTTCTGGCATATACTGATCGCGCTGTCCAAGGCGCTCTTATCTCCACTGGTGTATATCGCACTCAGACCGCCATTGAAATAAGAATCCACCACACCTTTATTATCGATAATGATCGGCACGCTAAGCTGGTAGATTCGATTCAGGAATCCGAATATCTGTTCTGCATCCATCCGTCTGGTTTTTTCCTCGAAACGATTAATCTGCATACGCAGGATCTCCAGAGAAACACTGCAGTTATCTCCCAGCCTGATCTCCCGAATATTATTTTTTCCCAGGAGTTGGAATATGACAGACGGAACAAATTTATAATAGCCCTCATTCAATTCTGTCATTTCCTGTATGTGGGAACCGATATTAAACGACATCCGGTTAAATACCTCTGAAATCTCTCCGATCTCATCCCTGCTGTGGATCGGCACCTGAACTCCCAGATCGCCCTCCGCCATCTTTTCCACACCATTTTTCAGTATCCGGATCGGAGAGATAATGCTTTTATTTACCAAAAGCAAAAGCAAAAGGAAGCATCCCGTGATCATGGCCGCCATTAAAAGCAACAGATTTTTGATACTGTACTTTAAAAATGTCTGTATCTCACCCATTGTAAAATCCACTCCGACCACGGCCACCGGAGTACCGGTGTGATCCTTGATCGGAACATATGCCGATGCCAGATAACCAAGCTGCGTTTTTGTCGGCTCCAGCTCACGATTCGGTTCTCCGGTCTTCATGGCTTCCTTGGCCAGCTTAAAATTATCGTCCCAGTCTCCTCGCTCACCGAGGCTCGCGATATAATTTGTCTCATTCTTTGAAGATGCATCAAACAGATACACCGTCGAATCCTCGGATACCGGCTTTACCACGTACAGATATAGTACTCCGGATTCCTCTTTGATATTGTCCAGTGTCTTTGCCAGTCTCTCATATTCCGCATCCTTTTTTCTCGTGATGCTGTATCGGACCATCTCATCTCCGTCCAGATAAGAGGCTGCCAATTTGGCGATCGTGACCGCCTCCTTGGCATACCGTTCCATCATTGCATTCCGATAGGAGCGGTAAGTAACGATACTGACCGAACACATGATCACTACCGCAAACAGAAAAAATAGTGCTGCAAATTTTGCCCGAAGGCTGATTATCCTTCTATTTTTCATAAACTTTGACCACTCCCTAGGGTATCTGAATATTTGTTGTTCCCGGATTTGTAATCTGGATCACACCGCCGTAGGCACACATTAATTTCGAGCTTATGTTCAATGCCGGTGTATTTCCTATCATTACGGTTGGGGATCCGGGTGCCCATGGCGCCGGAAGTACCGGGATGCAGGGCATAGGTGTCAGGACTCCGAAAGCTGCGGCAGTCGCAGAGGCCACTGTCGGATTTGCTAAGGACTGACACATTCCGAAGGGCATGACATTTTTCATCGGAATATGATCCATGATCGTCGCCATCGGCATGGAGGAAACTGCTTTTTTCTCCGGGGTGACCATCAGTGTGGAGGGGG
>USQV01000172.1 GCA_900556965.1 uncultured Clostridium sp. | reverse complement strand
CCGACACCGTTACAAAAGCGGCTGGGAGAGCTGGGGCTGATCCTCAGTGTGCTGGCAGTCGGGATGTGCGGGCTTTTGTTCGCGGCGGCTGTCCTCCAGAAACGGGATGCGGCGGAGATGCTCATAACGGCGATCGCACTTTCTGTTGCGGTAGTTCCGGAGGGACTCCCGGCAGTGGTAACCATCGTCCTTGCTTTGTCGGTGTCACGGATGGTTCGGGTAAACACGATCATCCGCAGGCTTCCGGCTGTCGAAACGCTGGGGGCAGTCAATGTGATCTGCTCCGATAAAACAGGAACACTGACCCAGAACCGGATGCGGGTTGAGCAGGTGATGTATGCGAAGGAGCTGGCGGAGGGAAGGCGCCTAAGAAGCCATCCGGGGATGCAGCTGGAGCTGGCCTTTTTGCTTTGCAATAACAGCAGGATAACAGAAAATGGCCGTCTGGGAGATCCGACCGAGCTGGCGCTCCTTGAATATAGCGAGAAGAAAATGAAAAAACAGGAGGCGGATCGAAGCTGTCCACGATTTGCAGAGCGTGAATTTGATTCCGAGAGGAAGCTTATGACGACTGTTCACCGGGCGGAAAAGGGGCTGGTTTCCTATACGAAGGGAGCTCCGGACGTACTTCTTTTAAGATGCGACAGATATCTGGACGGGATGGAGGTGAAGCCCCTTACCCAAGCGAAGCGGCGTAGGATCGAGGAGGAGATCGGCAGGCTGTCGGGGCAGGCCCTCCGTGTTATTGGAGCGGCACGGTCGGACGGCGACGGGAGAGAGGAGAAGGACATGATCTTTCTTGGGCTTGCAGCAATGGCAGATCCTCCGCGTCCCGGTGTGAAGGAGGCCGTCGGTCTCTTTAAAAAAGCAGGTGTGCGGACGGTGATGATCACGGGGGATCACAGCTCTACGGCCTTTGCCGTTGCGAAGAAGCTGGGGATCGCAGACCGGGAAGCACAATGTATAAGCGGCTCGGAGCTGGACCTACTGGATGAAGCGTCGTGGAAAAGAACGGTAGACACAAAAAATGTTTTCGCCCGGGTGACCTCAAAGCATAAGGTACGGATCGTAAGGGCGTTAAAGAGCAGTGGAAATATCGTTGCCATGACCGGCGACGGTGTGAATGATGCTCCGTCCTTAAAGGCAGCCGATGTGGGGATCGCCATGGGAGAGGGAGGAACTGACGTGGCAAAGCATGCAGCGGACATGATCCTTACCGATGACAATTTCGCGACCATTGAAAAAGCCATTGAGGAGGGACGCGGGATCTATGAAAATATAAAAAAATCCGTGATATTTCTTCTATCATCAAATTTCGGAGAGATCGCTACAATGTTTACGGCGATCCTTCTGGCGTTCCCGGCACCCCTGAAGGCAAGTCATATTTTGTGGATCAACCTGATAACGGATTCCCTTCCGGCACTGGCACTGGGGATGGATACGAATGACGGGAGGAGGCTGATGGAGGAGCCGCCGCGAAGCTCGGAGGAAAGTCTGTTTTCCAATGGCGGCCTCTCTTGCACACTTTTTTACGGCTTTCTGATCGCCGTGATCAGTCTGACGGCCTTTTTGCTGCTTCCGGTCCGGCTTCTGGTATCCGGCGGGAGTGCAGTTACTATGGAGGGACTGAAGCTGCTCCTTGAGGATGCAGCGCTTCTTTCCCACTGTCAGACGTATGCATTTACCGTGCTGGGCTTATCGCAGCTGTTTCATGCCGTGGGAATGCGTGATGTGTCCCGCTCTGTGCTTCGCATGAGGCCGTTTGAGAACAGACTGATGGTTGCTGCGGCTTCTGTCGGCGCAGCTTTGCAGGTCATGGTCACGGAGCTTCCGTTCATGATCTCCATGTTCCGGACGACCGCACTTACAGGAGCAGAGTGGGGGCAGCTCCTCGTTTTGTCCGCGTTTCCTCTGGCGGCTCATGAGCTTTTTATCCTGTTAAGCAAGCTAAGCAAGCTTCCAAAGCCCGAGAAG
Source organism: uncultured Clostridium sp. (assembly GCA_900556965.1). The sequence continues at coordinate 1,547 of USQV01000172.1, read as the reverse complement.
TAAAAGAATGATCCCGCCGGCCTTAGAAGGATCAAAGGGCAGCCTTTCTGCCGCCTTTTTTCCGAGTGCCCAGCCACCGGTCACAGACAGAGTGCTGATAAGAAGGGAGAAAAAAGGAAGCCATGGAAGAAGCCTTCCGGAAACACCGGTTCCCAGCCCGGCTGCCGCATTGTCGGCAGAAAGACTGATCCCGAGAAAGAAAGCCTCCGGACAGGACAGCACTTCGGGCCGGGTCCGGTTGGCGTAGAGCGCAGTATTTTCCGGGGAGCCGGAATTGAGCCGCATCGCCCCTAAAAGCACCATAAGACTTGAGCCGATAAAGGTAGGCAGCTCCTTGGGAAGCCATGCATATAAAAAGACGCCGAGAAGCTGTGACACAGAGAGGACCATAACCGAGCATGCGATCATGACGGCAGCGGAAAGAGGCGGAATGCGGACATGTCCGGCTCCGTAGATAAAACAGGCAGTAAAAATATCCGTACTGAGGGCAGCGGCCAGAAAGAGCATGGAAGACAGGGTAGCCATACAGATCAGTTCCATGAAAGCAGTTATAATATCATATTTCAGACGGAAAAATATGGTGACAGGTATTCCCAGCAAAAGAAATAGTTGATAAAATGGATACGGATGACAAGGGAGGAAGCAGACATGAAAAAGAATGTGAAACTTATTCTGGAATATGACGGCACCCGCTACGATGGCTGGCAGAAGCAGGGAAACACAGATAATACGATCCAGGGGAAGCTCGAGAGCGTCTTATCCAGATGGGCGGGAGAGCCGGTGGAGATCCATGGCTCCGGCCGAACCGATGCCGGTGTCCATGCAAAGGCCCAGACCGCAAACTTCCATATCGACAGTAAGAGCTGTCCGACAGCGGAAGCGGCACGGGAATATCTGAACCGCTATCTTCCGGAGGATATCCGGGTTCTGGAGGCCGAGGAGGTTTCGGAGCGTTTTCACAGCAGGCTGTCTGCCGTGAAAAAGACGTATACCTATTATGTGGAAACGGCAGAAAAGAAAAATGTTTTTGAGCGGAGATATGTTTATGGGCTGGGCATGGAGCCGGATGTGGAGGCTATGGAGCAGGCGGCCCGCTATCTGATCGGAGAGCATGATTTTAAAAGCTTCTGCTCAAACAGACGGATGAAGAAAAGCACGGTCAGAACGCTGGAGGAGATCCGGATCCGTAAGGAAGGGACAAAGCTGATTTTCGTCTATACGGGAAACGGATTTCTTTATAATATGGTACGCATTTTAACAGGTACGCTTCTTGAGGTGGGGATCGGAGAGCGAAGGCCTGAGGACATGATAAAGATCCTGGAAGCGAAAAACAGGGAGGCAGCCGGAAGGACAGTGCCTCCGGAGGGGCTGTTTCTGACCCGGGTGGAATATGATATGAAAAAAATTACAAAAGATTAAAAAAATGCTTGACGAAACAGGAAATATCAGGTATACTTTATTTCGCAGTTGTGATTCAGCTGCGAAATAGTATATTGGGCTATCGCCAAATGGTAAGGCAACGGACTCTGACTCCGTCATTTTCAAGG
>USQV01000171.1 GCA_900556965.1 uncultured Clostridium sp. | reverse complement strand
CGGCATTGATCACTACATCTACCTTTTCATCGGTGATGCTGACAACCGGATCTACAAATCCTTTCGCCTTTAACAGTGTCTCCGCCGCATTTTCCTTCTCAGAGATCTCTGTCATGCGGATCATACTGAGGATCGCCGACTGCTTTTCTGTTTCTGATATTTTGTCGCTGCCGATGACCTCCATTAATGTCTCCTTGTTCTTCGCCCGGACCTGCTCCCGGTTCAGCTGGACTCCGGCTATGTATTCTGCCACACTCGTTCCGTTTGTCAGCACTGCTTCTCCGGGATTCTCGATCCCGGTCTGCTCTGCCTCCTGCTCTGCCCCGGAAGTTTCCTCCTTGTCAAGACTTGCGATGTCCACAAGGCCGTCACCGTCTTTCCCGTTGACCGCCTGATTTTCTGCCAGAATATCTTCGTCTGATATTTCCATCATTCCCGCCTCATACACCTCTGCCCCCGCTACCTCTTTTTTCGCAGAATAATTTAAATATCCGGCTGCTGCGATCATAATAGCCAGCGTAGTAATAATGATCTGGTTTCTCCTGAATATTCGTTTCATTCCTCAGACTCCTTTTTTCACCCTCTTTAATACTTTAATCTTATGTGCCGGAAGCCCAAATAATGCTTCCATCGCTTCACAAATTTCCGTTTTCACCACAGAGCTTCCGCCTCCATCCGCGCTGATAATGATCCCGGAGATCTCCGGCCGCATTTCCTTTTTTACAAACGGAAGCGGATCATGCCCGCTCATAACTGTGCTCTCCTTCATTTCCTGCTGTGTCTGCACCCTCCGGGAAACTGTGTTTTTTCCCTCCTCATCGACGGAGGTGGAGGTGCTTTTATCGATCTGAAGGATCTTTTCTTCCGACGAAAGCACGACCACCATAACGTCAGCCTCTCCTACCCCGTCTACCCGGGAAAGGATGTCCCGGATCCTTTCTTCCATCTGTTTTTCATAGCTTTTCTCATCGTCATACCCGGTTCCCGGCACAAAGCCTTCTCCTTCCCGATCAGACACAGTTCCTGCTGCCGCTCCCGATACCGCCTGACTGGCGCCGGATAGCTGCTGCCCCGTTTGCTTTCCTCTTTCCTCCGGCATCGATAAAAGAAACAGCAGCAGGCCGGAGCAAAACAAAAATATCAGCTTTTCTTTATTTATCCTCCAGAGTGACTGTAATTTTTCTTTCTTCCACTCCATAATATTCCCCTATTCTTTTTTTGAGATCTCTGATTTCTTTTCCACGTCCCTCTTTTGCCCGGATACTCAGTCCCACTTCTGATATTCCGCCAAATCCTTCGTTTTCCGGAGCAGTATTAAGGGTTACCCTTGCCGCGGTACACTCCAGTCCGGTTCCTTCCGCCATGATCTTAAGCTCCGTCTCTATCGCCTCTTTATAGCTTTCCGTAAGCGCTCCGAGCCTTTTTCCGTCTGCATCTGTGATCTCCCGCTGCAAAAGCTTTGCATCATTTTGAAATGTGATCCGCTCAAAAAGTCCGGCTGTCTGCTCCTCCAGTCCGGTAAACTCTATCGCCGGCCGGAATACCAATAGGATCAGGAGCGTTCCTGAAAACAGCCGAAAGTATTTCACATATTTTCTATCCGGAAGAAAATTTAAAATTGCCGTCATCAGGACCATATAGCCGATGATGTCACGGATCCAGTCATATATTCCCCTCATCTCTCTCTCCGAATATCACCCTGCATACCACGCCGCATTCGTTGACACGCACAGGATCGCGATGGTGACGGCAAATAATGCCATTGAATATGCCGTCAGCTTTAAAAGGATCCCGTGGGCTTTTGCTGCCTCTGCGATACAGGCCACAAGGCGGCTGTCACAGACCGGCTGCATGATAGCCGCAGCCAGATAATAAAGTACCATCAGTGCAAAAAGCTTTATCAAAGGAACTGCCGCTATCATAAAGAGAAAAATGACTGCGGCGGCCCCGGCGGCATTTTTTATAAGAACGCCTGAGCCCATGACAAGACGGGCAGCCGCCCCGGCTCCGTTTCCGACCCCCGGTATGACCTGCAGGGCCTGTATAATGGATGCGTTTTTTACGGCATCTGCCTGGGGCATGACCATCCCCTGGATCAGGTGAAAACCCACGATGATGCCAAACATCCCCTTCATTGTCCATAGGATCCCTTTTTGCAAAAGCTCTGTAAATCTCGAAAGCAGATCCTCCCGATACAAGCTTCCGGCCAGTGCTGTCATCATATATATTCGGATCGCCGGAAGAAGAAGCTTTGAAACGATCGTTTGTACCAGACCGATCGCACCAAGGGTAAAGCCACAGACGGCTGCTGATGTGAGTGCCCCGCCGGCCATCGTAACCGCCAGAAAATAGGCAGGAAGAAGCACCTTCATAAAGCCCAGTATCTCCTCCGTCGCATGCTCTGCGATGGACATACTTGCAAAAAATCCAGAGGCCAAAACAGTCATCACGATCAGATAGATCACATAGTAGCCTGTTTCAGACACCTGCCCGGAGCCAAATATCTCGGAAAAAGCTGAAAATGCTGCCCCGGCAAATGCGAGCGCCATGATCCGTCCCATAAGCCCTGCGTTATTTTTAATTTCATAAAATAAGGTTCCTTTCAGCTCCTTGGCGGCCTCCGTAAGGACAGCAGAAAAATCTCCTTCCCGCAGCTTCGTCATGACCCCCTGAAAAGAAAGCTCTCTTTCTCTGCTCTTTCCCAGCTCCTTTAAATATTTTTCTATCTCTGTGGTATCAAATCCGCCTGCCGCCTCGTCCCGAAGCTCTGCCCTGACCCTAAGAGGCATAAGCCACAGCATAAGCCACAATATAATGATAGCGCTCCATAATCCACACCTTCTCTTTTTTATCATCTCATAAATACCTGAAGTGTTTCAAAAAGAGCTGTCAGGATCGGTGCACTGACAGCTAAAATCGACAGTTTCCCGAACATCTCCACCTGCCCTCCCAGAGCAGAATACCCGGCATCCTTACATATCCCGGCAGCAAACTCCGCTATGTATGTGATCCCGACCATTTTGACTAACATGGCCAGATAAACATTCTTCACCGTTATGTATTTCCCCATGGAGCTCACGGTTTCCATGATCAGCTCCAGACGTGAAAGGCCAAAATACCCGATCAGGATCCCGGATGTCAAGATCATGTATAATGAATATTCCGGCCTGATCCCTTTAAGCTGTACGGCAAGAGCCACAGCCGTGATCCCCACTACAGCGGTTTGAATGATCGTCATCCAAAATTCTCCTTCCCTCACAGGGCAAACAGCCTCTTTATTGTTTCAAACAGCTCATAAATATAAGGTACGATCCAGAAAAGCACAAGAAGCAGCCCGGCAAGACTGGTAAGAAAGGCCTGATCCTCACGACCACTGTGCTTTAAGACCTGACAGATCACGGAAACCAGAATCCCGACCGCCGCAATTTTAAAAATAAGATTTACTCCCACCTGTCCTCCTCCCGGCCTATGCCAAAACGATCATCAATAATAATCCGGCTGACATGCCAAGACAACGATACAGC
>USQV01000170.1 GCA_900556965.1 uncultured Clostridium sp. | reverse complement strand
ACCCACTGCTTATTGCTTTTCGCAATTGAAGCAGGGGACTTACTTGATTCGGTTACATACCCGGCTCTCATACCTATCAGCATTTCATCTGTTTATCAAGTCGAACATCCGTGAGACTTGGCACTTAAGTCATAATGGTTTAATTGGTCGATCTTGCGATTCCTAAACCAAAAGAACAGGAATAATCCCGACATAAACAGCCAATATGTAAATCTGACAAATTTAAGGAACTTCTTCATTATTTTAAACGAACATGCTGCTTTAACTGGAAGTTTTCATCATCTGAGCAAAGGTAAATGATTCCCTCTATCAAGCCGATCACGGAAGGAATACCGGTCCAGCAGAATAATAAATATAATATTCCCATTCCGATCTTGCCAAGATAGAACTTATGAACACCAATTCCACCAAACAGTATTGCCAGAACACCGGCTGCTACTTTGCTCTTAACCGGCCATGCCGGATTAATACCACTTACATAAACTGCCTGTGGTGCTGCCTGCTGAATTACAACCTGCGGCTGTACCTGCTGCTGCGGCGCCTGCTGCTGCATCTGTGCAGCCCCTGCCTGTACCTGCTGTGCAGCAAATTTCTCTCCGCAAAACTTACACTCGGTTGCACCCGGATCGATTGGTGCTCCGCACTGTGGACATTTCATTTCTGCCATAACTTTTTCCTCCTAAGTTATCTTCTGCCCATAACATACATGGGAAGAATAATAATGCAATAAATAAATAGTAATATAATATTGGTGAGCACAAAATACACATGCGGTAATGTAGCCACAAAAGCTATATTGACCACGTCAAGTATAATTGTGTATACCACGGTAGTACATACGATCGGAATCAGAAAGCCCGGCTTTATTGGCTTAATGAATATAAAACAGGCCAGCAATGCAAATCCGATCATTTCAAAGGCCATTGCCGCTACATAATTCTCCAGTGTGTTGATATGTAACACTGCAAAAAAGACATACATAATAATTGCCATGTAAAAGCAAAGAACAAACGCTGACAATAAACCTTTCTTTTCCATAAGTTACACCTTCTTTCCGCATTGAGGACAAAACTTCGTTCCCGGTGCAAGCTTATTTCCGCACTCACATATTATCTCACTGTTGTTAAAACCACACTCCGGGCAGAATTTTGAATTAGCCGGTATGAGTGCGCCGCAGGATACACAGGTCTTTGTATTCTCCTTCTGCGTATTCTCCTTCTGCATAGGATTTCCGACAGCCTGATTTATGGAAGCACCCATATTCACTGCAGCACCGAGTCCTATTCCACCGGCTGCAAAAGCCCCTGCAATACCACTCTGATTGTTTGCCGCACCTTCATATACATCAAAGGATCTCTTTGTAGCATATCGACCGTCTCCCATGAGCTCAAATGCCGCTTTGTCCGTAAGGATCTTGTTGATCTTTTCAAAATCCTCGTCCGGGAAATTGATCGACTGGATATAAAAATTAGCAACCGTGAAGCCATATTGGGCAAAGTCCGGTGCGATCTGTTCCTTTACTCTCTCTGACAAAGCTTCCAGCTTCGTAGAAATTTCCAGAGCGGAAACACCGTTGTTTATAATGGTATCCGCGATCGCTGACTTAACCTTGATCACAAGGATCCCTCGATAGTATTCCTTGATCTTGTCGATCTTTACGATGTCCGCTTTTTGCATTCCGCCGATAACTTCTCTAAATAAAGTCGTCGCATCAAGGATTCTCAATCCCATCTGTCCGAATGCACGGATCCGTAATTTAACATAATATTTGGGATCGATCAACTGGATCGGATCGATTGTTCCCCAGTTAACATCCAGTCTGACTGTTGTATTTACGAAATAGATTTCCGCACTAAATGGTGTCTTTCCGCCAAAGGGAAGATTGATAAGCCCTTTCAGTATTGGCAGGTTTTCCGTAGTGAGGGTATATCTTCCCGGATAGAATACATCCGCGATCGTTCCCCCTTTGACAAATAATGCTACCTGTCCTTCCTGCACGATCAGCTGCGTTCCCAATACCAGATCTTCAGAATAGTATTTATAAATTAGCCAGTCACGACTTTTCAAACCATCAAAACGAACAACATCAAAAATAGCCATAGCCGCCCTCTTTTATCTAATTAAGTGTCTTAATGTCCTAAAATCATTCTACCTCTCAACCATTTTTTTGTCTACCGATTTTATTAAAAAAGTATAAACTCAGAGCATATTCTCCTATAAATCTATAATAAAACAGCCCTATCTCTAGGACTGTTTCACCATTAGACTTTATCTATTCTGTCATTACCTTCACCGTCTCATACAACAAACTCACGCCGTAGCCGGTGGCACCCTTGATGGAATAATCGTTCCCCTTGGGTTCCCAGTTGACCGGAGCACAGTCTACATGGATCCAAGAATGATCCTCCACGAATTCCTGGAGGAACAGGCCAGCTACAATGGCGCCGCCGCCCATGGTACTTCCCTGGGCACTGTTCTGGATATCCGCCACCTCTGAATCGATCACGACGTGAAGCTCCTGATCCAGTGGAAGCCGCCAGATCTTCTCGCAGGCTCTTTCTGAAGCCTCCTCCATCTCCGCATAAAGCTCCTCGTCATTGGAAAAGACAGCGGCGGTCTTTACTCCCAGCGCTCCCTGAGCTGCTCCCGTCAAAGTAGCGATATCAATGATGGAGCCCGCATTTTCCTTCCGGATCGCATAGGTCAGGGCATCCGCCAGAGTCAGACGACCTTCGGCATCGGAATTTAACATTTCAATCTTCTTTCCATTCATAGAAAATAAGATATCGCCGGGGACATAGGCATCGCCGGAGATCATATTTTTACATGCAGCGACCACCGCAGTCACATTGACCGGAAGCTTCTCCAGAGCGATCGCACGGATGGCTCCGATTACTGCGGCAGCTCCTCCCATATCATCATGCATGGTTTCCATCCGGGATTTCAGGCTGTATCCGCCAGAATCGAACATGATTCCCTTTCCGACCAGTGCCACCGGTGCTTCCCCTTCCTGACCTCCCTTGTAGCGGAGAACGATGAGCCGAGGCTCTGCCACAGAGCCTTTTCCCACAGCCAAAAAAGCTCCCATCTTCAATTCCTCTGCCTGTTTTTTATCATAGATCTGGACTTCAATGCCCAGATCCCGTGCCAAAGCTTCGCATTCCCGGGCTAACTGCTCCGGGCTCATATACATGGACGGATGGTTGACCAGATCTCTGGCAAGCAGCGTACTTTCCGCCACATGGGCAGCCTCCTCCGCAAGCCTTTCCATCCCAGCGGCAGAAGTAACTACCGCCGCCTCCTCCATGCCGTTGACCACAGGAACTGAACGGTAGAAGTTAAACTGGTAAGCGATCAAGTGGGGAAGCTCCAAAATTTTTTTTGCCATCTCCGGGATATTGGTAATCTCGGCTGCGTTGTCAAGGAAGATCTCCGTCACAGCCGCAGAGGCTTCCTTACAACTTTTCAGTGCTTTTGCCATGGCCAGGAATACCTCCCGGCTGGAGGCACTTCCGTCCCCCAAGGAC
>USQV01000169.1 GCA_900556965.1 uncultured Clostridium sp. | reverse complement strand
GCCCCGGTCCCGCATGCCAGCGTTTCTCCGGAGCCGCGTTCCCACACCCGCATATTTACATGGGTTCTGTCTATGACTTCCACAAACTCTGTGTTCGTCCGATCCGGGAATCTCTCGTGGGTTTCAAAAGCAGGGCCGATCGTTTCGATCGGAAGCCGGTCGATGCCATCCATAAATACGACTGCATGGGGATTTCCCATGGAAACCCCGGTAAAGGCATACTCCTTCCCGCATACACAGATCTTTTCCTCACGCCTTGAGGTCTGCACCGGCTTTCCCATATCCACCGTTACGGTATCTACCTTTCCGTCCTTAAGCTTAAGGCTCAGATGCTTGATCCCGGCACCTGTCTCGACATCAATCTCGGTGCGGTCTACGATACCGTGGTCGTATACATATTTCCCGACACAGCGGATCCCGTTTCCGCACATAGCGCCCTGAGAGCCGTCCAGATTATACATTTCCATCCGGCAGTCTGCCACTTTGGAAGGGCAGATCAGGATAAGTCCGTCCGAGCCGATCCCGAAATTACGATTGCTGACTTTTATTGCGGTCTGCGAGGGATCCTCTACTGTTTCTTCAAAACAGTTGACATAGACATAATCGTTTCCAATTCCCTGCATTTTTGTAAATTTCATTGCTATTCTCCAATATGTTCCATCCCCTGAGCGAGGATCGTTTGTATATGGCTGTCTGCCAGTGAATAAAGGACGCTCTTTCCGTCCCGGCGGAATTTAACGAGCCGCATCTGCTTTAAAATACGCAGCTGATGGGAGATTGCCGACTGGCCCATTCCCAGAAGGCTTGCGATATCGCAGACGCACAGCTCCGACTGGCTTAACGCGTAGAGAATACGGATTCTGGTGGAATCTCCGAACACGCGGAAGAATTCTGCCAGATTTACCAGCGTATCTCCCGTGGGCATGACCTCCAGTACCTGTTTGACTGTCTGCTCATGGACATGGATATAATCACAGTGGGGAGCTATCTTTTCATCTTCCCTTATTCCCATTCCTCCGCTCCTTTCCCGCTTTGTAAATTAACGGATCAGCAGCTTGCTGACCTCAAACTGCTCCTCCGGGATATCCTTTTTCATATTCAGGGCCTCCTGAATGTCGAAATCAACGAACTGGCCGTTCTTATAGGCTACGATACGGTTGCTCTTTCCGTCTGCCAGAAGCTCTGCCGCCCTTGCCCCCATAATTGACGCATAGACGCGATCCTTACAGGTCGGAGTGCCGCCGCGCTGGATATGTCCGATGATGGTGGCACGGGTCTCGATGCCGGTGGCCGCCTCAATTCTTCTCGCCATGGATGTGGAGTGGCCGATGCCCTCCGCATTGATGATGATGTGATGCTTTTTGCCGCGCTTTCTGTTTTCGATAATGCGGTTGATCAGGTTTTGCTCGTTGCCGTCATAACGCTCAGGAAGCAGGATGTCCTCGGCTCCGTTGGCGATACCGCACCAGAGGGCGATATACCCGGCACGGCGTCCCATTACCTCTATTATACTACAACGTTCGTGGGATGTCGAGGTGTCTCGCACTTTATCGATCGCCTCCATAGCCGTATTGACTGCGGTATCAAAGCCGATCGTATAGTCCGTACATGCGATATCAAGATCGATGGTACCCGGAAGGCCGATGGTATTGATTCCCAGCGCCGACAGCTTTCCCGCACCACGGAAGGAGCCGTCTCCGCCGATCACAACGATACCGTCGATGCCATGCTTCTTACAGACCTCTGCACCAAGCCTCTGGCCTTCTTCTGTCGTAAATTCTTCACAGCGGGCGGTATAAAGGATCGTGCCGCCTCTGTTAATGGTGTCGGCAACGCTCACGCCATCCATATCTACGATCTCCTCCTGGAGAAGTCCTGCATAACCACGCATGATGCCCTTGACCTTGAGGCCTTTATGGATCGCTGTCCGAACGACCGCACGGATCGCTGCATTCATTCCCGGCGCATCTCCGCCGCTTGTGAGTACCCCGATAGTTTTAACCTCTTTTTTTGTCATAGTCTATTCCTCCATTGAACCTCCTGTCCGGCAGGAGATGATCGTTTTAGTTTAAGCTAGAAATATTCTAATGCATTTTACTATTCTTTTCAATGTTTTTTTGCACAACTTTGACATTTTTTTCACCAAGTATATCATACAAGTTTGCTAAAAGAGGTTCGCCTGCATCCACCGCCCAGCCTGCAGAGAGGCGTTTAATTTTTCTTTCCTGCTTTAAATACAGGATCACTCTGTCTTTTCCTTCCGAATTTCGCAGGCAGTCCATCACCGCGTCGATCTTTTCCGCATAACAGCCCTGATCTTCAAACTGCAGCCAGAGCTCTCCGGGGATCTCGTCAAAGGGGATCACCTCCTCACAGATCAGCTTTCCCACCGGATCGTCTCCGATGGAAACGCGGCCCGTAAGAAACACCTTGGATTCTTCATTTAATGCGGCACGGTTCTTTTCATAGATCTTCGGAAAGATCAGAACCTCGATGGTTCCGACCATATCCTCCAGCGAGATAAAGGCCATTAACTGGTTCGTCTTTGTGGTCTTCACCTTTTTTGCCGTTATCATACCTCCGACAACGACCATGGCTCCGTCCTCCGCCACGGTATGCCCGTCCTCGTCAACGATAAAATCTGATGTCTTTGCCGTCACATTCTTCTGCCACAGCTCCTGATATTTTTCCATGGGATGTCCGCTGACATAGATGCCGATGGTTTCCTTTTCAAATGCAAGGATATCGTCCTTGTCAAACTCCCCCACCTCCGGGAAGGCGACGCGGAAATCCTCCCGATCCTCCTCCGGTGCAAGATCAAAGAAGCTTAACTGGCCTTCCATTACCGTCTTCTTGTCTCTGGCCTTGTTTTCGAGAAGCTCCGGTGAAATATAAAGCTTCTGCTTTCTGGTGCCCGGCAGCGAATCCAGAGCCCCGGATTTGATAAAGCTCTCCAGCGTCCGTTTATTGACCTCCTTATTGGACATGCGGTTGATAAAATCCTCCAGCGTCGAGAAGGGCCCGTTTGCCTCTCTCTCCCGGATGATGACCTCCACCACCGCACGGCCCACGCTCTTGATCGCCGATAAGCCATAGCGGATGCTGTCTCCGGAAACGGAAAAGCCTCCGACACCTTCGTTGATATCCGGCGGCAGGATCCGGATGCCCATATTTCTGCAGGCGAGGATGTATTCGGAGATCTTTGTCACGTTGTCCATCACCGATGTCATCAGCGCTGCCATAAATTCCCGCGGATAATAGTATTTTAAGTAGGCCGTCTGATAGGATACGACCGCGTAGGCTGCCGCATGGGATTTGTTAAACGCATACTTTGCAAAGTCTGTCATGTCGTCATAGATCCGGTTGGCCGTCTCTGCGGCGATCCCGTTGGCGATACAGCCCTTAACGCCCTCCTCCTCATTTCCGTATACAAAGTTCTGCCGTTCCTTTGCCATAACGGCAGCCTTCTTCTTTGACATGGCACGGCGCACCAGATCGCTCCGGCCCAGCGTATATCCGGCCAGATCGCGCACGATCTGCATGACCTGCT
>USQV01000168.1 GCA_900556965.1 uncultured Clostridium sp. | reverse complement strand
TCTATCTTCCGATGGTCATGGAGGAATTTCATAAGCTGCATCCGAAGGTTCGTTTTTATGTGGAACAATCTGACAGCCGCATGGTGAATGACAATATTCTCGGGAAACGCGGTGAGATCGGCTTTACCGGCTATAAGGGCAATACCGATCTTTACTTTGAACCTGTATTCTATGACAATATGGTGCTCATCACACCGGATACGGATCGTTACAAGATGTATCGTGACGGGGATGAGATCCCGCCGGAGGCTTTTCTCGACGAACCGTTTATCATGCGTGAGGACGGCTCCGGAACAAAACAGGAGATGGAGCATGCTCTTGTGGACGGCAAGCCGATCTTCAAGAATATCAATGTCATCGCCCGCATGAGCAATATGTCTGTTGTGAAAGAGGTGGTCAGCCGAGGTCTCGGGGTTTCCATCATTTCCGAACAGATCGTCAAGCAGACAGCCTCCAGAGAAAGACTTCGTTACTTTAAGATCCATGGTCTGCAAAAGAAGCGATGCTTTTACATGACATACGATCGTTCCACCTGTCTTTCTCCGATTGCAGAGGCATTTATGGAATTTATCCATGATAAGGCGTCGAGGGAGCTTGAATTTGAAACCGGCTTATGATCGACCTTCAATAATATCAGTTTGATATTAGGTAAGAAAACAGAAAAGGCCGAGATTAAATACATGATCCTGTCTGCGGCATAGGATCTATCAATAATTACAGGATAATTTATGTGCATCTATTGAAAAAATCAATAGGTGCACATCTTGTCTAATGTTTTTTTAATTAGACACTCCTTCCTTTTTCTGGTAACATTGTCTGTGAGGGATAGAAATTGGTATTATATTTCTATTCAAATTTACCAAAAAGGAAAAGGGGTAGTTGTATGAACTTAACTGAAAACAAAAAGACGTTGGCCTTGTCCGGCGCGATCCTCGGTGCTATCGGCGCACTGTTAGCCTTTATGGGCAACCCGAAGAACATGGCGATCTGTATCGCATGCTTTATTCGTGACAGTGCCGGAGCAATGAAGCTTCATCAGGCGGCTGTTGTTCAGTATTTAAGACCTGAGATCGTTGGTATCGTCTGCGGCGCCTTCCTGATTGCTCTGATCACAAAGGAATACCGTTCCACAGCAGGATCGGCTCCGATGGTACGTTTTATCCTCGGAATGATCATGATGATCGGCTCTCTTGTATTCTTAGGATGCCCGTTGCGTATGCTGATCCGTATGTCCGCAGGTGATTTAAACGCTTATGTAGCACTGATCGGTTTCGTTGCCGGTGTTTATACCGGTACACTGGCTCTTAAGAGAGGCTTTTCTCTCGGACGTGCTTACACAGTAGAAAAGAGCTCCGGATATGTACTTCCGATCATCCTTGTTGTTCTTCTTATCTTAAGTGTTACTACATCTTTATTTGCAGTAAGCGAAAGCGGCCCAGGCAGCATGCATGCTCCTGTCCTCATTGCTCTTGCAGGCGGCCTTTTATTTGGTGCCATCGCTCAGAAATGCAGAACCTGTTTTGCAGGCTGTATTCGTGACGTTCTTTTAATGAGAAACTTTGATCTTCTTACGATCATCGGTGGTTTCTTTGTTGTTATGGTGATCTTCAACCTTGTTAACGGCGGCTTCAAGCTTTCCTTCACCGGCCAGCCTGTTGCACATGCACAGCATATCTGGAATATCCTTGGTATGTACGCAGTTGGCTTTGCCGCTGTACTTGCAGGCGGCTGCCCGTTAAGACAGCTTGTATTAGCCGGTCAGGGTTCCTCTGATTCCGCAGTAACCTTCTTAGGTCTCCTTGTCGGCGCAGCTTGCTGTCATAACTTCGGTCTTGCAGGCGTAGCAGCTTCTGCAGCAACAGCAGAAAAAGCAGCAGTAGCAGGCGGCCCGGGAATCAACGGTCAGATCGCACTGATCGCATGTATCATCATTCTGTTCGTTATCGGATTTTCACCAAAGAACAAAAGAGCTTAAGCGTATCAATAAGAAAAGAGGTATTGACTATGTATGAAGTAGATGCCAGAGGTTTATCTTGTCCGGAACCAGTAATGCTTACCCATGCAGCTCTTAAGAGCCATGGAAATGAACCGATCCGTGTTCTCGTAACAGAACCCCACACAAAAGCAAATGTAGAAAAATTTGCAAAGAGTCAGGGAAAAAAGGTTACGGTAACAGACAAGGGCGACGAATTTGAGCTTGTTATCGAATAGGGAAATTTAAAATGAGACAAAAAGAATGGAAGTTAATTATTACATTTCACACGACCTCCGATGCGATCGCATTTGAGAAGGCATGTAAGGAAAACGGAAAGAGCGGCCGGATGATCCCGGTACCCCGCGAGCTTTCAGCCGGGTGCGGTCTTGCGTGGTGTACGCTTCCTGCAGATCGTGCGGAAATGGAGGAGTTTCTTCACACTCAGAATATCTGCAGCGAGGAGATCGCTGAATTATTATACTAAACGTATCAGACAGACGCTGGAATTTACTGTGACACAGCAGATTTCAGCGTCTGTTTAGTACTATCTGTGAGGAGGAAAAAATAATGAGTATATATATGGACAATGCAGCTACGACTATGCAGAAGCCGGATTGCGTCATCGATGCCGTAGTCAATGCGATGCATCACATGGGAAACTCCGGACGCGGCGCCCATGAAGCTTCTCTGGACGCATCCCGTCTGATCTATGAAACACGGGAAATGATCTCAGATCTTGTAAATTTAGGCTCACCCCGTCAGGTTGCCTTTACCTGCAACTCAACAGAGGCTCTTAATACAGCGATCCTCGGCCTTTTCGGCCCGGGAGATCATCTGATCTCAACAGTTATGGAGCACAATTCCGTATTGCGTCCGCTATATCGCTTAGAGAAGGAGGGAGCTGAGCTTTCCTTTGTTCCCTGTGATGCTTCCGGAATGCTCTGTGTTGATACATTAGAGCAATATCTGCGTCCGAATACAAAAGGCCTTATCTGCACCCACGCCTCAAATCTGACCGGAAATGCCAATGACCTTAAAAAGATCGGCGCCTTCTGTAAAGAGCATGGCCTGTTATTTGTTGTAGATGCATCCCAGACGGCCGGAGTCCTCCCCATCGACATGCAGGCAATGAATATTGACGTTCTCTGCTTTACCGGACACAAGGGTCTTTACGGTCCTCAGGGAACAGGCGGGATCTGTGTAAGAGAGGGAATTACCGTGCGCCCGTTAAAATCCGGCGGAAGCGGGATCCATACATATTTAAAGGAGCATCCTTCTGAAATGCCGACGGCACTTGAGGCCGGAACCTTAAATGGTCACGGGATCGCAGGACTTCACGCAGCTCTTGGATTTTTAAAACAGACCGGAACGGACACAATCCATAAAAAGGAGATCTCTCTTATGCGCCGCTTCCTTGCCGGGGTCAAAGAAATCCCTTCCATCCGCCTTTACGGAAATTTTGATACGGATGAGAGAGCCGCAGTAGTTTCTTTAAATATCGGCGATTATGATTCTTCAGAGGTCAGCGACGAGCTTTCCGTTACCTATGGCATCTCGACCCGTCCGGGAGCCCATTGCGCCCC
>USQV01000167.1 GCA_900556965.1 uncultured Clostridium sp. | reverse complement strand
AGCCTTGTAGTCTCTGACGGTATCGATACGACCGTATTGCCGGGCTATGTACTCCAGATCGATGGAACGATGGATTCCCAAAATGATCTGATCAATCAGGGAACGGTCAATAATACCAGCACAAATACGCTTCTCGTAGGAACAAAGCTGAATAACTTGGGAAGATTCACCAATACGGGACGGATCGTGGCAGATGAGATCTGGTGCAGTGCAGATGGCCAAATGGTGGGAGTCCTTGATAATACTTCTACCGGAAAGCTGGAGGCGAAGAAGCAGATATATATCAATGGCGGAACGCTGCTGGAGAATGGAACAATGATAACTCCTGTGCTTACAGGAAGCGGCGGCAGTGTTGATCTGAACGGAAGCGGCGATCAGCTTCCGAAGCTTGATCTTGCGGACGGTGAGATAACGATCCGGCAGGGAAGCTATCCGGATGTGACCGTAAAGGATTCCAAGACAGAGATCATCGGCGGAGCCTTTGATACCGTAATTGTTAAAAATGAGAAAGCTCCTACAGCGGAGAATACAAAAAATCTGACGTTTAAGGGCGGAGAGATCAGTAAAGGGATTCTTGTCGAGTACCCCAGTGGAGTTGGAGATCTTGCGGAAAATGGTCCGCTTCTTATCGTAGAAGGCGGCACGATCCATGCAGGCCCGGCCTCCGGCGCGATCACGGTCAAGTGCCCGAAAGATATGGATCCGACACTTCAGCCGGATGTTGTGATCCGGGGCGGCAGCATCGACTGTATCGGCGCCGGAAAGAGTGCCATCGACATTCAGAGCGGAGTCGTCGATATCCACAGCGTCGATGATAAGGGAACTCCAACCGGTCTTGCCCTTTGTGCCGACAGCGTGGAAAAGCTGTTTACGTTCAATGACCAAGGCAATGATGTCAGCTTTGCCAGATGGTATCACCCAGATGAAAAAGGTGTGGTTTCCTATATTGATGTAGATTCCAAGAGCCTGCTGACCTGCAGGGAGGAAAAGGGCAACCTTCAGCTTACCAATGCGGCAAATGGACTTGTAAGTGGAGCCAGAGCACTGAAGGGCGGCGAGAAGCTGATCCTAAGCCGGGATCTGTCACCTGCCGTGGAGCCGGGAACAGAGGCACATGTAGAGATGGGAGATACATCTGATACGGCAGAACCGGCTGTTCTGGATCTGAACGGTCATACGCTTACAGGCTTTGAATTTGCTATCCAAGAGTCTTCCAATGTGGAGATTCACGGGTCTGCTCAGGGAAAGAGCGGAACGATCCTCTTTACGGATGATAAGAAGTGTATTTCTTCTGACGGAAACCTTGTCCTTCGCGGCGGTACCTATAAGAACACAGCCGGAAACAAGGTTTTGCATGTAAGGGACAATGCCAAGGTCACACTGACGGAGGGCAGCATGCTGTTAAATGAAGCCAAACAAGGGGATAAGCCAACCGGAACGGTTATTGACAATAATGGACGTCTCGTGATCGGAGAAGCCGATACCAAGAAGGTTACCGTTACTTCTCTTGTTTCCGTAGGATCCAACAGTATGATCGTATCGGAACCCGAAAAAGGTGGATTAGAGGCTGCTGTCATTGTGGAAAATGCGGAGATTAAAACCGGAGAAGGTACAGAAAATCCGGCACTCCAGATTAAAAAAACACGACTGGTCATGGAAAAGGATGCCCTTATCTCCTCGACGAGTAAATACGGTACGTTACGGGTAATATCAACGTATGATGATCCGGAGGATAAGCCGCAGCTGGAATTAAACGGTGGAGCCATTGTGAATGAGGGATCGGCCATGACCGGAAGCACCGGCACACCGACAGCGATCTGGTGGGATGCAAGCTGGTCAGATTCCACGGATGGTAGGAATGTAAGAGGACTGCTTCCTTCCGATATGCAGACGGAGATCAAGAGCAGATACAAAACGCCGATTGTGTTTGCAGGAAATATCGATAGCGCGGGAACAGGAATTATTAAATCCTATACTTATTCATGGGAAAATGACGGCTATGAATGCAAAGGGCCGGATGAGGATGGATATTATTACATCACAGAATATATCGCACCGGCTACGGGCTCTAACGCGATAAGGAGAGCGATGGCTGCCTCGGAGACGGCTACGGCTTCCAACGCAGATAAGGATCAAAATAAGGAGCATGCTCCGGCCGTCTCTGCAACGGCTTCCAATGCAGAAAAAAATACCGGTGTAAACCAGTCTTCTTCGGAAGCTGCCGGCAAGTCTAAGGGAGCAACGAAAAAACCGAAGCTTCCGGTGGCCAGCGCCGCCAATGCGGAAAAGAAGGAGGAGGAAGGCGTGAAGCTGCCGCTTAAGGACACCATGCCGGATCCGGAAAGCTCCCGCAGTACGGAAAATAAGAGAACAGAAGCCATTCCGGCGGCAGCTGCAGCAAAGTCAGACAGCACCGGAGACGGAAATGGGGACGGCAATGCAGATAATGGAATAAAGGCAGGCAGGAAAGAGGAGGAATGATCGCGATGAAAAAACAGATAGCCATAGTCCTCACCGCGTTATGCCTCACGGCGGCAGCAGGTTTTCCTGCCGCTGCCGACGAGGGAAACGTAGTGGAGGATGGACAGGAGCGTGTAGTCCGTGTCGTGGAGAGAGATAAGGCGGAGGTTAAAAATGCGCTGAAGGTGCTCTGCGCCCCATCCGGTATCGTTGCTGCCGCAGACGGTAGCATTCTCGTGACGGAGACATATAACAAACAGCTGTGGTGCATAAAGAACGGAGAAACTACGCTTTATGCCGGAACCACAGGAGTTAGGGATATTTACGGAGAGCCTGTCGGCGGCTACAATGACGGAAATAACAGTGAGAGCCTGTTTAAGCTGCCCTGGGCGATCGCACAGTTTAAGGACGGCTATGCGGTGTCGGATACGGAGAATAACGCGATCCGTATCGTAGGCACCAACATAACCCAGACAAACACCGGGCAGAAGCTTTCCGGCTATAAGGACGGAAACAGTTATCTGGCTGTATTTAACCGTCCCACCGGTCTTGCCTTTAACGGAAAGGATATCCTCTATGTGGCCGATACAGGCAATGGAGCGATCCGCATGGTCACAACCTACGGAATGGTGGCAACACTTATGACAGATCTTTCCGAGCCTACGGGACTTTGCTATAAGAATGGCTCCCTGTATGTCGCAGAATCCGGGGCAAACCGGGTATTAAAGATCACAGACGGAGTGGTGAAGGAGGTTTACGGCTCCGGTACAGAGGGGAACGCGGACGGGCCACAGGCAGAGGCCCGGTTTAGCTGTCCTCAGGGTGTGACCGTTGCCGATGACGGAGCGGTATATATTTCCGATACCGGAAACAGCGCAGTCAAAAAGGTGGTCAATGGAACGGTGACAACACTTTTTTCCTCCAACCCGTCAGTATTGGAGAACAATCTGGTATCCCCGCTGGGACTTTTAGTTGTCGGAGACCAGCTCTATGTGAGCGATAACTTTTCAAAGAAGATCCTGATCGTCAACCGATAGGCAATAATAAAGGAGGGCCCGCATGAGTATAAAATGGTGGGCAGCCGCAGCGGCCGCAGTCAT
>USQV01000166.1 GCA_900556965.1 uncultured Clostridium sp. | reverse complement strand
GGTAAACACGCTTTCCTCAAGATCCACCGTTGCAGAGCTCACCCGCCACAGAAAATCCCGATCCTTGTATTCCGCATTTTCCGGTTCAATGGCAAGCTGAGTCGTTGTTCCTCCGCTCCAGGATGAAACAGAAAAATCTTCTTTTTTCAGATCTACAATACTAAATTCCGGCATGCTCTTTGCTCCTAGAATACCTCAATTGCCTCGCCGAGTGCTTCCTCTACCGCACGGATAAGGGAACCATCCTCAATGATCTTCTCACAGTAGTTGATGTCCTCGTACATCTCTCTGTCTTCTTCGAGACGTGCTACCTGGCTGCGGACAAGATCATAAGCCGCCTGAGTTCCTTTTCCGAGGCCCTTGTTACCACGCATATCGATTCCCTGACACGCAACCATAAGCTCCATTGCCAGAACACGGCGCACGTTGCGGCCGATCTCTCCGGCCTGTCTTGCGGCGATCGTACCCATACTTACATGGTCTTCCTGTCCCGCAGAGGACGGAATGCTGTCAACGCTGGCAGGATGTGCCAGTACCTTATTTTCGGAAACGAGTGCTGCGGCAGAATACTGCACGATCATAAAGCCGGAGTTTACACCGCCATTCGGTGTCAGGAATGCCGGAAGTCCGCTGTACGCCGGATTTACAAGACGCTCGATACGGCGTTCGGAAACATCGGCAAGCTCAGATTCAGCGATCTTAAGGAAGTCAAAGCTTAATGCCATCGGCTGTCCGTGGAAGTTTCCGCCGGAGATTCCGACTCTGTCCTCTTTGAAAATAAGCGGGTTGTCCGTAACCGCATTGATCTCGATATCTACACGGCCCTGCACATAATTGACTGCATCCTTGCTGGCGCCGTGGATCTGCGGACAGCAGCGGAGAGAATAAGCGTCCTGAACACGGATCTGACCCTGACGAGTTGTATTCTTACTTCCTGTAAGAAGCTTAAGAAGGTTTCTCGCCGTTGCCATCTGACCTGCATGGGGACGGATCTTATGGACTCTCGGATCTAATGCATCCACTACTCCATTCTGTGCCTCAAAGGACAGGGCAGCAGCGATATCCGCTGTCTTAAGCAGAGTGATGGCATCATGTAAAGCATGGGCACCAACTGAGGTCATTGCCTGTGTACCATTATTTAAAGCCAGACCTTCTTTTGCGGAGAGCTCGATCACCGGAATACCGGCACGCTTCATTGCTTCCGCACCCGGAAGAAGCTCACCCTCATATTCGGCAAGTCCCAGTCCGATCATCGGAAGTACCATGTGGGACAAAGGTGCAAGGTCACCGGAAGCTCCCAGAGAGCCCTTCTCCGGGATAAACGGTGTAACACCCTTATTCAACATGGCGATCATTGTTTCGATCGTTTCCAGACGGATTCCGGAAAAGCCATTGGACAGATTGTTGATACGCAGGAGCAGGATTCCTCTTGCAATATCTTTATGGAAAGGATCTCCTGCACCCACTGCATGGGTAATGATCAGATTCTTCTGCAGGAGCTTGCACTCGTCCTGAGAGATCACCACATCACTGAATTTTCCAAATCCGGTCGTGATTCCGTATACGACCTTCTTTTCTGCCACAAGATCGTCTACGACCTGTCTGGATTCCAGAATTTTATTGCGGCTTTCCTCTGACAAAACAACCTCTGCGCCGCCACGGCAAACTGCAATAATATCATCCACTGTAAGGTCATGACCTGTAATTACCACTTTCTGCATATCCTTCGTCTCCTTTTAAAAATTATCTGTCCATATTATACTACAAAAGCGTCAAAAAAGCGTCAAATATTTCAGATTTTTCTATAATAGTTACTAAATTATCCAACTCTTTCGCTTTACCATGCTAATATGGCAGTCGACTCAATCGTTCGGCGACATCACGCATCAATTCTTCTGTTTCCGGATTCCGTATTTTATCGGATATCTGTTTTCCCTTTTCATAATGCTTTTCGGCCAGCTCTTTATTTCCCTGCTCCAGATACAATAGGGAGAGATATCCTTCCGTGCGCTCCAGTCCCCAGAGATATCCGTTTTTCTCCAGACACCGCTCCGCTTTTTTCAGGTATTCCAGACTTTCCTCCATGTTGCCGCAGCCATACAAAAGCT
Organism: uncultured Clostridium sp.; assembly: GCA_900556965.1. Next base: position 1,467 of record USQV01000166.1, on the reverse strand, counting down.
GTCCGATGTTAGAATAGATCTGCCCCGTTCCGTTCGTCACGGCAGCCTTTTCTCCGGCGGTCTTTGCTTTTTGATAGTAGATCATTGCCTCCTTCGGATCATTCCTGCGGCGGTACAGATCTCCGAGATAATTGTAGCAGGCAGCGATACCCGGCCCGAACCGCTCCGGATCCAGATCCCGAAACAGAGACAGGGACTTGGTAAGCAGCTGCTCCGCCGTATCATAATCTTCTTTTCGGATGCAGCAAAGTCCCTTAAGACGCATAAGTGTGGCATACTCCTCCACCTGCTCTCCGGCCGGACGCCGAAAGCCATATTCCACGTATTGCTCCGCCAGCTCCATATTACCTGTCTGGATCCCATAGAAGATGAATTGCTTGATGCATGCCAAGATCATCTGATCATCACCTCTTGACTCCGCAAGCATCCTGCACTCCTTGATATCCTGTTCCCCGGCTTCATAATCCCCGGCAGCGATCTCATATCTTCCTTTAATATAATACATTTCCATCTTCATGCTGCGGATCAGAGGAGAGTCCTCCTTCAGGCCGATCACAAGACCGGCGAGCTCCAGCATTTTCTCTACGCCGGTCATAACACCGAATTCTTCCTGCGGCTCCGGGATATCCTGCCGCATGACAGGGAAGTTTTCATTGATGACGGTATAAAATTCCTTGAGATAATAGATCTGATACTGATAAGCCCGTACCTGATCATGACATTTCTCAAAATGATACGCTGCAAGAGAAAGCGGGCGAAATCCCGTGTCCTTTAAGGATGCATAATATTCACCCATTCTTCTGTGATACAGCTGTTTCTTTCCGTTTGACTGATTTTCATAAACGTACTCCTGAAACAGCCGGTGGCTGAATTTGTAATAGACATTCCAGCCCACAAGGACCTCCCGGATCAGAAATTCCTCCTGAAGCCGCTCCAGCTGCTTTAACAAAGACAAGCGATCCGGCTCCTGCATCAGATATTCCAGTTCTTCGATCTTTATCTTTTCCGGGAATACGGACATAGCCTCCAGAACTTCCCGCTCTGCCACAGTAATTCCGGACAATCGTGTCCTGATCGCCAGATTCGTCTTCGCCGATTTTTCCAGTGTAAAGCCTTTTTTGCGGATCAGATTGATCATCTCTTTTAAAAAGAAAGCATTCCCCTCTGTCATTTTAAAGACAGACTGTCTTCTTTCCGCATCCGCGTCCAGCTCCGGCAGAAGCCGATGCAGAATATCCTCTGTCTCCTCTTTCGTAAACGGATGCAGGGCAACGGTCTCGACCTTATCCTTTCTGACCAGCATTTCCAGAGCTGTCATCACATCCAGCTCCTCCTTCTCCCCACAGGTACACAGAAAAAGGAGCCTATCCCCAAAGGAACCCCCGGCGAGTCTGTTTAGAAGCTGCAGGCTCATCCTGTCCATCCACTGGATATCATCGAAGGCGAGCAGCACCCGGTAACGCATCG
>USQV01000165.1 GCA_900556965.1 uncultured Clostridium sp. | reverse complement strand
GTGCAGCGACCGCCTATAATATGGCGATCAACGGTATGTTTGCCACGCTGTTCGTTATCCTCGTTCGCGGGGATCTAAACGGCCCTACGATCGGCGGTATCTTTACGATCGTCGGCTTCAGCAGTACGGGAAAGCATATCCGAAATATAGCACCGATCATGCTGGGCGTCCTTTTGGCAAGCATCACAAAGACTTGGGAGATCTACCAGCCGTCTCCGATGCTTGCTCTCTTGTTTTCCACCACGCTGGCACCGGTATCCGGAGAGTTTGGTGCAGTAGTCGGGCTTCTGGCCGGATTTCTCCATTCTTCGGTTGCCCTTAACGTGGGAATCGTTTATGGTGGAATGAATCTGTATAACAACGGCTTTGCCGGAGGAATCGTGGCGATTTTCATGGTTCCGGTGATCCACTCCATCGAGGATAGGAGAGCCCGTGCGAAGGGAGAAATCTCGCTGTAATAAAAATTATATAAGGTCTTTGACCGGAAGGGAAATGGTATGTTGAATTTTGATGCACAGAAATATGATTATCCATCACGAAGAAGTGTCATATATGGAAGAAAAGGAATGGTGTGTACCAGTCAGCCGCTGGCGGCACAGGCAGGACTTGATATCATAAAGCAGGGCGGAAACGCCATTGATGCCGCAATCGCCACAGCGGCGTGCATGACCGTCTTAGAGCCTACCTCAAATGGTATCGGAAGTGATGCGTTTGCCCTTGTATGGACAAAGGGAAAGCTTCATGGCCTGAATGCCAGCGGCAGAGCTCCGATGGCGATCACGGCAGAGGAAGTGAAAAAGCAGGGCCATAGGGAAATACCGAAGCGTGGCTGGATCCCGGTCATGGTACCGGGAGCACCATCGGCATGGGCGGAGCTTTCCGAAAAATTCGGTCGTCTTCCTCTGGAAACAGTGATGAAACCGGCAATCACTTATGCACGTGAGGGATATCCGGTGAGTCCGGTGACGGCAAAGCTGTGGGGAAATGCATACAGGGATTTCTCAAAGATATTTGAGGGGGAGTGTTTCAAGCCATGGTTTGAAACCTTCGCTCCGGACGGACATGCACCGCAGCCGGGAGAGCTCTGGAAGTCAGAGGCCCATGCAAAGACCTTGGAAAAGATCGCAAAAACAAATGCAAAAGCGTTTTATCAGGGAGAGCTTGCCGATCGGATCGATGCGTTTTCAAGAGAGACGGGCGGCTATATCCGGAAGGCGGATCTTGAAAATTACTGGTGCGAATGGGTCGAGCCGATCCACGTGAACTACCGGGGCTACGATGTCTGCGAGATCCCGCCGAATGGGGATGGCATCGTTGCTCTTATGGCATTAAATATTTTAAAGGGTTTTGAACTGAAGGAGCGGGAGTCGGCCGATACCGTACATAAGCAATTAGAGGCAATGAAGCTGGCCTTTGCAGACGGAAACAGGTATATTGCAGATCCGCGCTATATGAAGGCCTCTGTGGAAACCCTGTTATCGGACGGGTATGCAGGGCAGAGAAGATCTCTGATCGGAGAAGAAGCACTTCCGCCGGAGCCCGGAGATCCGTTTCGGGGCGGAACAATCTATCTTTGCACGGCAGATGGAGAAGGAAACATGGTTTCATATATCCAGAGCAACTATATGGGCTTCGGTTCAGGTATTGTGATCCCGGAAACGGGGATCGCACTGCAGAACCGTGGAGCCAACTTTTCATTGGACGAAACGATGGAAAACTGCTTAGGGCCGGGAAAGAAATCTCTGCATACGATCATTCCGGGCTTTTTGATGAAGGACGGAAGGGCAGTTGGGCCATTCGGCGTTATGGGCGGATTTATGCAGCCTCAGGGCCATGTGCAGGTGATCATGAATACGGTCGATTTTCAGATGAACCCGCAGGATGCGTTAAATGCGCCGCGTTGGCAGTGGGTCGGCGGAAAGAAGATTCAGGTGGAGCAGACATTCCCGGCAGCTATTGTGGAAGAACTGAAACGTCGCGGACATGAGATCGAGATCCCGGACAACTTCCTTGCGTTTGGACGTGGACAGATCATCTGGAGAGATGAAAATGATGTTCTCTGTGGGGCAACGGAGCCGCGGGCGGATGGAACCGTGGCAGCATGGTAGAAAATTTGACGGGATTTGTTTAACGCTGACAGTTTTTGCGTGCATGGCATATAAAAATATTGCTTGCCGGTTTTAAAATGGATATAATAGATATAGATAGAGAGGAGGCTTGAGATGGCAATAGAAATGCAGAAGTTAATAACAGAATATGTAACTGCAGTGAAGAAAATATATGGGAACCATTTAAAGCAGGTAATTTTATATGGCTCGTACGCACGTGGTGATTATACAAAAGATTCTGACGTGGATATTATGCTGTTGGTCGATCTTGCTGAATCAGAACTGGAAATATTTTCGGATGCATTGTCAGAGTTAGGATTTGACTACAATGTAGAGTATGATATTTGGATGATGCCAATCGTAAAAAACAAAAAGACATTCCTCCATTGGAGTGATATATATCCTTTTTATAAGAACGTAAAAACGGAGGGAATTTCCTTATATGAAGCAGCCTGACGAATTTGATATTGGGAATCGATGGGATTTGATTTCTCATCGTTTGCAGATTGCAGAAGAAGATCTTGAAACTGCCAAGATATTGATGGAATGCGGCAAATATCGCGGAGCAAATAATAGAGCATATTATTCTATTTATCATACAATTGATGCAATTCTATCCGCTCATGGGGTTGCATTCAAACGCCATAAGGACACGTTGGCATATTTCAACAAGAATTTTGTGGCGAAAGAAATCTTTCCAAGATCATTAGGACGGCAAATTGTTCAATCAGAGGAAATTAGGCATGCAAGTGATTATGATCCATTTTATATTGCTTCAAAAATAGGGACTCAAAAGCAAATTGAAACGGCAGAGATAATATTACAGCTTGCAAGAAAGTATATTGATAATCAAAAAAAATAAGACAAATATAGGAAGCAGATTGCGAATATCCACTTCCTATTTTGTGCTGCTAAAAGTATTGCGATTGCTTTTAAAAGATGGTATAATCGTTGAGCTCATAAGAAATTTGCAGCATGACCGGTGTGTTCGAGACCTTCCACACCTAAAACAAAACTAAAGGAGAAAAAAACATGCAAAAAGAAAACAGAGAACATTGTATCAGACGGTTTCTGTTTGGGGACGGAAATGTATCCCGGCAGATGGTTCAGGGAGCTGTCATTGCGGCGATCTATGTGGTATTGACCATGATCTTCCAGCCGATCAGCTTTGGCCCGATCCAGTTTCGGATCTCAGAAGCACTTTGCGTACTCCCCTATTTTACACCGGCAGCGGTGCCCGGAGTATTTATCGGCTGTCTGATCTCTAACATGCTTGGCGGATCTGTCATTATGGATGTTGTATTCGGAAGCTTTGCAACACTCATCGGCGCGATCGGCTCCAGACTTTTAAGGGAAAACCGTTATCTGGTATCTCTCCCCCCGATCCTCTCGAATGTGATCATTATTCCATGGGTATTAAAATATGCGTATGGAGCGGAGGACATGATCTGGTTTATGATGATCACGGTG
>USQV01000164.1 GCA_900556965.1 uncultured Clostridium sp. | reverse complement strand
GTGTAATGCATCGCCCTCTTGTGATCGAGGAGGAGCGGATTAATTTTGATTCAGGGGAAGCCGGTAAACCGGATTCCGGGGAGTAGACATGAAATATAGCGTAGATGTGGTCCGGATCCGTGAGAATACGATCCAGTTAAACGGGTGGGCCATCGGAAAGACACCGGAGACGGAAATTTCCTATCGGATCGAGGACGGAGAAAAAAAGCCGCTTCAGGCCAAGATCGTCGCTACAAGACGTGACGATGTAAGCCAGATCTATTTTAAAAAGACGGTGGAAAAGGATCTGGGCTTCGATATCCAGTTCCCGTATGAGAGGGGAAAGGATTATTATCTTGTCATCTCCGGAGACGGCAGAAGGATCCGTGTCAAATATAATGAAGAACTGATCGCAAAGCGCACCAGTGTCGCCCATAAAAGAAAACAGAAGATAAAAGACCTCATGACAATGGAAACCGTCCGTGTCGCCTGGGATTTCTTCCGGGAAAATGGGCTGAAGGCGCTGATCGTTAAATCGAAGCATAAACTGCAGGGAATTGACAATGATTATGATTATGGAGAATGGTGGAAGCTCACAAGCGTGACCGATGAGGAGCTTGCGGCGCAGCGGGAGCATAAATTTTCCCTTATGCCCAGATTCTCCATCGTGATCCCGGTCTATAAGACACCGGAAAAATATCTCTGTGAAATGCTGGATTCCATCGAAGAACAGACCTATACCAACTGGGAGCTCTGTATCGCAGACGGAAGCCCTGCCGGACAGAGCGTGGAAAAAACGCTGAGAAAATATGCCGCTAAGGATCCGAGAGTCCGTTACAAGGTCTTAGGCGAAAATCTCGGGATCTCAGGAAATACGAACGCCGCTATGGAGATGGCCCGGGGAGAGTTCATTGTCCTTGCTGACCATGATGATAAGCTGACGCCGGATGCACTGTATGAATTTGCCAAGGCGATCAATGAAGCACCCGAGACGGATGTGCTTTATTCCGACGAGGACAAGCTGGATATGGACGGCGGAGCTCTGTTCGATCCGCATTTTAAACCGGACTTTAATCCGGATCTTTTAACAAGTGTAAACTATATCTGCCATCTGTTTGCGGCTAAGAAGGAGTTAGTGGAGCGGGTCGGCGGATTTAAAGAAGAATTTGACGGAGCACAGGATTACGATTTTATCTTCCGCTGTACCGAACAGGCAGAAAAGATCGTCCATGTTCCGAAGGTGCTTTATCACTGGCGCTGCCATCAGGATTCCACCGCCAGCAATCCGGAAAGCAAGCTTTATGCCTTTGAGGCGGGCTCCAGAGCGATTATGGCCCACTATAAACGTATGGGGATACCGGCCGTGAAGGTGGAAAAGGGCGTGGACTACGGGATCTACCACACGATATTTGAGATCCCGGACACTCCGTTAGTTTCCGTGATCATCCCGAATAAAGATCATACCTCCGATCTGGACACCTGTATCCGCCCGATCCTTACACGCGGAACATACAAAAATCTGGAATTTATCGTCGTCGAAAATAACAGTACAGATCCGGAAACCTTCCGCTATTACGAAAGGATCCAGAAGGAATTTCCTTCTGTACGCGTCGTTCGGTGGGAGAGAGAGTTTAACTATTCGGCGATCAACAATTTCGGTGTTTCCTTTGCAAAAGGAGAATATCTCCTGTTTATGAACAATGATATCGAGATGGTCGCAGAGAATTTTGTTGAGGAGATGCTGGGCTTCTGCCAAAGAGACGATGTGGGAGCCGTAGGCGCCCGTCTTCTTTATGAAGATGATACGATCCAGCATGCCGGTGTGGTTATCGGCTTTGGAGGGATCGCCGGCCATACCTTTATCGGACTCCACAAATCAGAAAACAGCTATTTCCACAGAGCAGTCTGCGCTCAGGATTACAGCGCCGTAACTGCCGCCTGTATGATGAGCAAGAAATCTGTTTTCGAGAAGGTGGGCGGTTTCACCGAGGAGCTGGCGGTGGCGTTTAACGATATCGACTACTGTATGAAGGTGCGCTCCCTCGGAAAGCTGGTGGTCTATGCCCCCTATGCACTGCTCCATCACTATGAATCCAAATCAAGAGGCCTTGAGGACACGCCGGAAAAGGTAGCCCGTTTTAACAGGGAAGTCGCTGTATTTGCAAAGCGGTGGCCGGATATCCTGAAAAACGGAGATCCCTACTATAACCCGAATCTGACGCTGAGAAAATCAAATTTTGCATTGCGGGATCTGAAAAAGGAAAAAATCGGAGAACCGTATAAGCTGGAGGTGCCGCTTGACTAGCGGCGCCTCATGAAAGGATACCATGCAGATACAGACAACGATCGTTATTCCAAATTATAATGGACTGAAATTTATGGAGCCCTGCTTCGCAGCATTGGAAAAGCAGACGGTCAGGGATTTTAAGATTCTTGTGGTCGATAACGGATCTAGTGACGGAAGTGTGGAATGGCTGAAGGAACATCAGATCCCATCAATCTTTCTGGAGGAGAATACCGGCTTTACCGGTGCAGTAAATGTGGGGATCCGCGCTTCGGATACTCCCTATGTCCTCCTGCTCAACAATGACACCGAGGTGGAGCCGAATTATGTGGAGGTCATGGAGAGGGAGATAAAAAGATCAGACCGGATATTCTCTGTCAGCGGAAAGATGATCCAGATGTATCATCCCGAGCTGATGGATGACGCAGGAGATATGTATAGCATTCTCGGCTGGGCCTACCAGCGGGGAGTCGGACAGCCGGTGGAACGGTATAACAGGACCCGCAGAGTATTCTCTGCCTGTGCCGCGGCTGCGATCTACCGCAGATCGGTATTTGATGAGATCGGTCTGTTTGATCCCATGCATTTTGCCTATCTGGAGGATATCGACGTGGGATACCGTGCAAGACTTTACGGCTATGAAAATCTGTACTGTCCGGATGCTGTCGTATATCATGTTGGCAGCGGAACGAGCGGATCGAAATATAATTCCTTTAAGGTGCGTCTGGCGGCGAGAAACAACATTTATCTCGCCTATAAAAACATGCCGCTCTGGCAGCTTATCTTAAACCTCCCGTTTCTTATTACCGGATATCTGGTCAAATATCTGTTTTTCCTGAAACAGGGATTTGGAAAGGACTATGTGTCCGGAGCCCTGGAGGGGATCCGTACCTGCAGTAAATGTCAAAAGGTTCCGGGACTGGCCGGACGGCTTAAACAGACAGTCCGCATTCAGGCCGATATGATCTTCGGAACGGCGCTTTATGTATGGGAATGGACAAGACGCCATCTTGGAAAGGCCGGACATTGAATATTTCCCGAAAATCTAATACTTTCTTAAGAAAACGTTTATAGGAATATGATTTTGTTTCATGTATACTAAAATAGTGATCAAAGCTGCATTGTAAAGATGGGGAAATGATATGATAAAAGATAATCAGTCGAGCCTGAACCGCTTTCATGTGGTGCTGGATGCGGTAGTGACAGCAGTTTCGTATCTGCTGGCATGGTATATCGTTATCGGAAGCGGATGGGCAAATCAGCTGGGAAAAAGAACGCTGGAAACTAAATTCTATTTTGGGGCACTGGTGATCATCATC
>USQV01000163.1 GCA_900556965.1 uncultured Clostridium sp. | reverse complement strand
AAGCAACCTCTGGGGCAGCCACAAATATTTCTGACAAATGAATGACTACGATTAAAAACCCTTGGAAACAAGGGTTTTTAGTTTGCAAAAAAATTCGAAAAAACTTTAGCACGTTGAATTTAATCAAATTTAAAGTTATATAAGATTGACGCATATAAGTTTTTGTAGTACAATCTAGCTGTTCGCAATGAACGAATACGTAGTGCAGAGGAGAATTCAGATTATGAAAAAGAATAGTAAAATGTTAGCCATGCTCATGGCAGGAGCCATGACGATCCTTCTTGCAGGCTGTTCTTCCGATAAGGCAGCCGCTAAAACAGAAGCAACAGAAGCAGCAAAAACAACTGCTGCCTCCGAACAGACCTCCGAGAAAGCATCAGAAGCCGAAACAGAGGCTGCGACAGCAGATAAAACCTTCAAGATCGGTGTGATCCAGCTTGTTCAGCATGCAGCGCTGGATGCAGCAAATGAAGGCTTTTTTGCCGCCCTTGATGAGGCAGGAGTAAAGTATGAGGCCGATCAGAAGAACGCATCCGGCGAGCAGGCCAACTGCCTGACGATCGCAGAAAAATTAGTGAATGACAAAGATGATCTGATCCTTGCCATTGCGACACCTGCTGCTCAGGCTGTTGCGGGTGTTACAAAGGATATTCCGATCCTTCTGACGGCGGTAACAGACCCGGCAGAATCCGGATTAGTAAATGACAATAAAAATCCCGGCGTCAACGTATCGGGAACCTCTGATCTTACCCCGGTAAAGGAGCAGATCGAGTTATTGCAGAAGGTGCTTCCGGAGGCAAAACATATCGGCCTTCTTTATTGTTCGGCAGAAAGCAACTCCGTGCTTCAGATCTCTATGGCTAAGGAAGCCTGTGATGCGGCAGGTATCACCTACGAAGAATATACAGTTCCGAGCTCAAATGAGATCCAGAGCGTCGTGGAATCCATGGTGGGAAAGGTGGATGTGATCTATGTTCCCACGGATAATGTGATCGCAGCCGGTATGTCTACAGTCGCAATGATCGCGAACGATAATAAGATCCCGACAATCTGCGGAGAGGCCGGAATGGTCGAGGCAGGCGGTCTTGCTACTTACGGGATCGATTACTATCAGTTAGGCTATATGGCCGGCGAGCAGGCGGTAGATATCCTTGTAAACGGCGCTGACATCACAACGATGCCGATCGGTTATCTTCCGGCAGACCGCTGTGAGCTTACGGTAAATAAGACAACAGCCGATGCACTTGGGATCGATATTTCCGGCCTTGAGAATGCAGTCGTTGTAGAGTGATCGACAGGAAGCAGGATTAAGGTACGGGAGGATAAAACATGAGTGGCATTTTTGTAGCACTGCAGGGCGCCGCAGCTCAGGGCGTTTTGTGGGGGATGATGGTATTGGGCGTCTATATCACGTTCCGGCTTCTGGATATCGCCGATCTGACGGTGGATGGAAGCTTTGCACTGGGCGGTTGTGTCTGTGCGACCTTGATACTGGGTTATAATGTGGATCCGGTCGTCGCTCTTTTGGCAGCTTTTCTTGCAGGAGCCGCTGCCGGTGCAGTGACCGGTATCCTGCACACGGTACTGGAGATCCCGGCTATTCTTGCCGGGATTCTGACCCAGATTTCCTTATGGTCGGTAAACCTTAGGATCATGGGAGGAAAATCCAATCTCCCTCTCTTAAAAACCACGACCCTGATCTCGGGCGTCAGTGACACCTTTAACATTACACAGGCACAGGCATCGATCCTTGCCGGGCTTATTCTGGCTGTTCTGATCATTGCCGTATTATACTGGTTTTTCGGGACCGAGCTCGGAAGTGCGCTCCGGGCTACCGGAAATAACGAGGATATGATCCGTGCCCTTGGTGTAAATACAAACAAGATGAAGCTGTTTGGGCTTATGCTTTCCAATGCCTTAGTGAGCTTTTCCGGTGCTCTCGTATGTCAGCACCAGAAATATGCGGATATCAACATGGGCCGCGGAGCGATCGTGATCGGACTTGCTGCCATTGTGATCGGAGAAGTCCTTATGGGAAGATTGATCAACTTTGCATGTAAGCTCAGCTCAGTTGTAGTAGGCTCTGTAGTTTACTTCCTGATCCGTGCTATCGTTTTGCAGATCGGTCTGCAGACAAATGATATGAACCTGTTTACTGCTGTATTTGTTGCTGCGGCGTTGAGCTTTCCGGTCCTTATGGCCAAATGGAAGGCAAGACAGGCATATTCCGAAAACGGGGAGGAGGAGTAAAGATGCTTACGATCACTAATGTCAGTAAGACGTTTAATAAAGGAACCGTGAATGAGAAAAAAGCTCTATGCGGTATGAACCTCCATCTGGATCCCGGTGATTTCGTGACGGTGATCGGAGGAAACGGCGCCGGAAAATCGACAATGCTAAATATGATCGCTGGAGTATATCCCATCGATTCCGGGAAGATCATGATCGATGGCATCAATATCTCCAGAGCGCCGGAGTTTCAGAGAGCAAAATATATCGGCAGGGTCTTTCAGGATCCCATGAGAGGAACTGCTGCCGGAATGGAGATCCAAGAAAATCTGGCCCTCGCATTACGGAGAGGTCAGAATCGAGGACTTTCCTGGGGCATCAAAGGGAGTGAAAAGGAGTTCTATCAGAAATCTCTGAAAAGACTTGGGCTGGGGCTGGAAAACAGGATGACCAGCAAGGTCGGTCTTCTATCCGGTGGGCAGCGTCAGGCTCTGACTCTGCTTATGGCGACACTTAAGAAGCCGAAGCTTCTTCTTTTAGATGAACATACCGCCGCTCTTGATCCAAAGACGGCCAAAAAGGTTCTTGAGCTTACCGATGAAATCGTCCGCGAGATGGAGCTGACTGCATTGATGGTGACCCACAATATGAAGGATGCGATCCAGTACGGAAACCGTCTGATCATGATGCATGAGGGCCGCGTGATCTATGATGTGGCAGGAGAAGAAAAGAAAAGGCTTCAGGTGGAGGATCTTTTAAAGAAGTTTGAGGAGGCCAGCGGCGAAGAATTTGCCAACGACCGTATGATGCTTGCAAAGTAAGCGGATCACAAACCTGCATACAGGACAGGGAAAAACCTTTTGTTCCCTATTCTGTGTGCAGTTTTTTTTCTTTTCCATAGTGTTGTGCCAGACTGCGGTTGATCTCGGCCCCAAGAAACAGGATGCAGATACCGAAGTAAAGCCACAGCATCAAAAGCACGACAGCAGTTAAGCTTCCGTAGGTGATGGCATAGTTGCCGAAATACTTAAAGTATAAGGAGAAGGCCATGGAAAAGAGCGACCAGCCGGTGGCTGCAAATACTGCTCCGGGCATCTGGCTGCGAAAAGACAGTTTTCGCGCCGGAAGGAGGGAGTATATGAGCAGGAAAAAGAAAAACAAAACGACCATCGTGATGATACCGCGAGTCTGGATGCCGGGAAAATCAAAGGGAAGTATGGTATCGAGAAGCTGCAGCAGCCGTTTCTGGAGGATATCTCCAAAGACAAGAAGCATCAGGCTCAGTATGCAGATGACGGAAAAGATGATCGTATAAAAGCTGCACACAATGCGCCGGAGGATGAAGTTCCGATGTACCTCTATTCCCTGAACCCGGTTTAAGCCGCGCTCTA
>USQV01000162.1 GCA_900556965.1 uncultured Clostridium sp. | reverse complement strand
TCGGACAGGTGTAGACGACTGCCTCCTGCCCCTCTTTCCCACTTTCCTCCTCAGCCGGAGAGGCCGTTTCTTCCTTATTCTGAGCGGCCTCCATTTTTTTCATGTCCTCCTCGGTAAATTCCGATGCGCAGTATTCACATGTGAATTTCTGCGTCTTAGGATCAAACTGAAGCCCACCGCCACAGTTCGGACACTTATAAGATACCAGAGACATAGTTCATTCCTCCCTTCTTGATCTTAACAGCTCAATTTCCTTTTTATATCCATCCAACTCATTCGGCGTCTCCAGACAAAACGGAAGACTCCTAAGAGCCGGGTGATTGATAACGCGTACCAAAGCCTCCAGGCCGATATGCCCCTCTCCGATCTTAGCGTGGCGATCCTTTCGTGCTCCCAGAGGATTCATGCTGTCATTTAAGTGAACAGCCTTCAATCTTGACAATCCGATGACCCGGTCAAACTCTGTCAGGACTCCGTCCAGATCATTCGCAATATCATAGCCTCCATCCCATACATGACAGGTATCGAGGCAGACACCCATTTTTTCGGACAGCTCTGTCCGATCTAATATCTCCCTAAGTTCCTCAAATCGTCCACCGACCTCACTGCCCTTTCCGGCCATTGTTTCCAGAAGCACGGTGGTGGAAAGCTCCGGCGTAAGGATCTCATTCAACTGTTCAGATATCAGCCGGATCCCAGTTTCCGTCCCCTGCTTTACATGACTGCCCGGATGAAAATTATAATAGTTTCCGGGCGTATGCTCCAGACGGGCCAGATCATCCTTCATCGTATTGGCTGCAAACTGCCGGAGCTTTTCGTCGGCAGAGCAGGCATTTAGCGTATACGGCGCATGGGCGATCAGCTTCCCAAGCCCAAGGGCCTTCGACGCCGTAAGAAATCTGTCAATATCATCCATATCCAGTGCTTTTACGTTGCCTCCCCGCGGATTTCTCGTAAAAAACTGAAATGTGGTCGCGCCGATCTTCTCTGCGTCCTTTGCCATAGCCATAAACCCTTTGGCGCAGGACAGGTGACATCCGATATAAAACATTCCTTACTTTCTCCTCCCCTCTTTTCTCAACGGATCGATAAAGCAGATTGCTCCCCGTATAAGTCCCAGTGAGACCACAGACTGAATCCCGAGGCTTATCGGGATCCAATAGGACATAAGAACGTTTTCCGCTCCCTCTCCCATAAATTTTCTGATAGAAAAAAACTCTGCTCCTCCGGATACCTGATTTCCCATGATCTCCGCAAAGGTTGCCAGCGGATTAAGAAGCAGCAGATACACAGCTCCGCCTGAGCCGGGAACCATTCCGGCTTCACCGGGCTGGAATGCCATATTATTGATCTGATTCCGGGACAGATTGAAAAGGAACAGATTCAGCATATAAGTTCCCAGAACAAGAAACAGAAGAAACCCGTATGTACACACATTAGAAAACGTAGACCGCTTCATTACGGAGGAGGAAAATATCCCCACTGCCCCGCAGAAAAATGCGGTCACAAGCAGGCAGATCACCAAAAGTCCGAGATCGGGAAGATTCACACTTCCATATACAAATGTAAGCAAAAGGATCGGAAAGCTGGATACGATCAGGATCAGAAGCTGGCTCACGGCCGATAAGAGCTTTCCGATCACGATATCCGCTGCTGTCATCTTTGTCGTAAACAGAAGCTCCAGTGTTTTTCTTTCCCTCTCGCCGCTGATGCTTCCGGAGGTCATGGCCGGCATGATAAACATCAGCATCAGAAATTCCAGAGAAGCCACAAAGGCATAAAGCTGTAAAAAGCTTTCATATTGGATCGTGGCTGAAATCTTTACCTTAGACACCGCAGAATACATATTCAGCAATGCCGCTGCCGCCAATATCCCGTTAAAAATAAGGATGATGAACGGCATCCGCAGGCTCCGTGCCCTCACCCGCATTTCTCTTTTTAAAACAGGGTTATTCTTCACTGGACAACACCAGCCTTTCCTTGTCGTGGTCTGTAAGCTGCATAAAAATACTCTCTAAATCTCCCTGTTCGCGGATAAAGCCGGTAACAGGGATCCCTGCCTCCACCAGCATGCGCAGCAGCCCGGCCTCCTCCTCTCTGCCTCCCAAGAAGCCCACCACAATGTCCTCCTCCCGGATCGAGATCCTGCTGACGGCCGGATCCGCCCGCAAAAGTGCGGCGGCGGCCTCCCTTCCGGAGGCTACCCGGATCAAAAGCGGATTGGAGGCATTTACCTTTTGCAGTATTTCCTCCATACTGCCCGACAGAACGATCTTTCCGGCATCGATGATCCCGATATCCGTACACATTCTGGAGAGCTCAGATAAGATATGGGAGCTGATCAGGATGGTTTTTCCATCGGCACAGAGCTCCTTTAATAACTCCTTAAACTCCATTCGCGCCCTCGGATCCATTCCGGAGGTAGGCTCGTCGAGAACAAGAAATTCCGGATCGTGGATCAGGGCCCTTGCAAGACACAATCTCTGCTTCATTCCTCTTGAAAGACTGTCCACAAAGAAATCTTCTTTATCGGAGAGCTTGACCTGCTCTAAAAGCTCCTCGCACCGTTTTCTTCCCTTCAGTCCGTCGATGCCGTAGCAGGAGGCAAAAAACTCCATATATTCGGATACCTTCAGATTTTCATACATGCCAAACTCATCCGGTACATATCCGAACAGCTCCCTGACTTCACTTCCCTGCTCCAGAACATCACGTCCCCTGATCTTTATCGTTCCTCCGTCGGCCCTTAAAAGCCCGGTCATGATTCGGATTGCTGTCGTCTTTCCTGCTCCGTTGGGGCCGACAAAACCATAAAGTGCGCCTTCCTTGATCTCCATATCAAGCCCGTCCAGCGCCGTAAAGCTGCCAAATTTTTTCTTTAGTCCGCAGATCTTCAGCATTCCAGTTTCCTCCCGGCCACCATGAGGACAGGAAGGATCTGGCTGGCATCAGAATTTTCTGTGTCCGGCACCAGATATTTTACCTTGATGCTGTTGCCGGAGGAAAGATAAGGCAATAGGATTTCCTCTCTAAATTCCGTCTGCGACAGATCCATTCTGTCATAATCCTTTGTTTCATAATTGTAGAAATACATTTCCCCGCTAAACCGGGTCATGTAGCTGTAATCGGAATTTTCCAGAAATTCTTTGGATACCGGATAAAAGTAAAGCGCCTCCACCTCAATATCCGTTCCCAGATAATATTCGACGGTCACCGGCTCTGTTCCGTATATCATCATACCGTCACTGTAGGAGCCGCCGGAGGTCACCTTTGGTTTGTTTATCATTCCGTTTCTCCATACCGTATCATCCATTCCGGAGGCTGCCTCCAGCTTAGAGGTATAAAGGATCTTACCGTCTGCCGACTGCTCTCCGGCCAGAAGACCGCTCCATATATTCTCCGTCGGCCCAAAGGCAGCGATCCGGACATCGGAATTGTAGAAGCTATAGTAGGTATTAAAAAACCATGAATACATGCGGCTCTTTTCCACACTCTCCAGGTAGCTTTTCGCATCCTGTCCACTGTTTTTTCCGGCCAGCCACTCTGACAAGGTATAAGAGATCGTAGGCGACCAGCACATAAGTGGTGCATCGATCCGAATCGTTTCTCCCGGCGCTATGGTCCCGATCCGGCAGA
>USQV01000161.1 GCA_900556965.1 uncultured Clostridium sp. | reverse complement strand
GGACAAAGACAGGCGAAGGACAGTATAAGGTCACGATCGGCACCAATACGATCACCTATACCTTTGACGATACAACGAAGAAGCTGTATGGAAACAGTCTGGAGCTTTCTGCTTCCGATTATTCATACACGGCTGCACCGGGACTTACCCTTACAACGGATAAGAGTACATCCTTCTATGGGGATGAGATAGAGGTATCCGCAGTTCTTGTAGATCCGTCCGGAGAATCGGAGGGCTCCGTTCAGTTTTATCTGGACGGACTGGTGGATAGCCAAAGGCTCGGAGATCCTCAGCCGGTAAGCGGAACAAAGGCAACGATCCGGCTGGATAAGAACAGCCTTAAGGCTGGCGATCATACGGTCTATGCAAAATATATCGGAAGCGCCATAGCTACAGGAACGGAAGCCAATACGTCGATCCATGTTTTAAAGAGAATTCTTAAGGTTGAAGCAGGTTCGTTTAAGCTCCAGAAGGTGTATGACGGAACCACGTCGGTACCTTCCGACGCAGAGTCAGGAAGCTTAAAGGTTACATCAGACGGTGAAGAAGGGATCCTCACCGGAGATGTCGTAAGTGTCGATATAAGCAGACCGCTCCCGGCTTTTCCAACGGAGAATGTCGGGACTGCCGAGGTACAGGTGGAGGTTTCGCTTAGCGGTGCCGATAGCGGAAATTACTGTCTGGAGGGGAATGTTACATCGGTCAAGGTATATATTCCTTACACGGTCAAGGCAAAAACAATCAACACCGTGACGGTCGATGTAAATGGTTCCTACACATATACCGGAAGCCCGGTCACTCCGGCAGCCGGAAACGGACTTTCTGTAAAGAAGGACGGCATCGAGATGCCGACAGGCTCTTATCTTGTAGCTTATGAGAATAACCGGAATGCCGGAACCGCATCGTTGACGGTTTCCGCAGCTTCCGACAGTAATGAAAACTGGACACCGATCCGCAAGGAATTCATCATCGCTCCGGCCGTACTTACCGTTACGGCAAAGCCCAATACGATCGTTTACGGGGAACAGCCACAGGGAGCTGGAGTTACCTACAGCGGCTTTCTCGGCACCGATAAGGTAAGTGATCTGAAAGGCCGAATTTCTTATAAGTTTAATTATAAGCAGTATGATAAGGTGGGAAGCTACAGTATTACACCGAGCGGGCTCACCGGCAGCAATTATGATATTCAATATAAGCCCGCAGTCCTCACGGTGACAGCAGCAGAGCTTACGGTAACGGCAGACAGCTTTTCCATCAAGGTGGGAGCGCCGAAGCCCTCCTACACAGCAGCGGTGACCGGTCTTCAGGGAACAGATACAATGAGCGGGATCATGTTTAAGGATACAGCGGCAGATACTTCAAAAAATGGCGTTTATACGATCACCCCTTATGGCGGAACCGTTTCGGGCGGAAATGAGAATTACACGATTCTTTACAAAACCGGAGAGCTGACGATCACTCTGACAGACGCTCTTATCGACGCAGCGATCCAGGATGCACGCAAGGCAAAGGAAGGAGTTATTGCTTCTGATAAGGCCCCGAAGCGAGTTGATAAGGGAACCCGCTTTGTTCCGACCCTGACGATGAGGACACTTGAGGCGGCGATCACAAAGGCGGAAAAGGCGAAGACAACGGCAAAGACAGATGCAGAGGTAGTGGAAGCAGCAAAAGAGCTGAATGAAAAGACAGCAGAATTCCGTTCCCAGATCCGTGTGGGAACCTATACGGGAAGCTCCTCCGGTGGAAGCTCCTCAGGCGGTTCTTCAGGTAGCTCAGGCGGAAGCTCCTCAGGCGGGAGCTCCTCCGGTGGTTCAAGCGGAAAGGTGACCTCCACATCCGGTGGCCCGAATAAGACCTCTGAGTCGAAGGCAGAGGATCCCGGAACATTTTCTTCTGATCCGGTGAAGGGACTGGTAAACAGCATTAACGGCATTATCACAAAACCGGTGAGCGGTCAGAACGGAGTTGGCCGCAGTAATTGGCAGAAGGATGATAAAAATGCAGCAGGAGGCTGGAGATTCCGGTACGCAAACGGAAGCCTTGCAGCCGGAACAATGGTTAAGGATGCAGCCGGAGCAATGCAGGAACAGGTGCTGTGGGAGAAGATCAACGGAGCGTGGTACGCATTCGGAGCGGATGCCCTGCTTAAGAGCGGCTGGGTATGGGATCATGGCGCAGCAAAATGGTACTATATTGATGCGGATTCCGGCATGAAGACGGGATGGTTCCAGAATGCCGGAGACGGAAGGTGGTACTATCTGAATCCATCCGGCGGCTATATGAAGACCGGATGGCAGCTGATCAGTGGAAAGTGGTATTACTTTAATCAGGACAGCACAAAGGGTGCAGCAGGCTCCATGCTTCAGGGGCAGAAAAGCCCGGATGGCTATAATCTGTCGGCCGAGGGTGCATGGGACGGAACGAAATAAGACAGAAAAATTAAAGATAGCAGGGAATGACGATGCAGACACTGAATCAGGATCTGAAGAACAAAACATTTAAACAGATATATCTTCTTTATGGAGATGAACCGTTTCTGGTCAGCAGCTATAAAAAGCGGCTGAAGGAAGCAATTGTGGGCGAGGATACGATGAACTTCAATTATTTTGAGGGAAAAAACCCGGATGTAAAGGAGATCATCAGCTTAGCAGATACTATGCCCTTCTTTTCGGAGCATCGCCTGATCCTGATCGACGGAAGCGGATTCTTTAAAGGAGCCCAGGAGGAGCTGGGCTCCTATCTTGCCACTATGCCGGAGACCACCTGTATGATCTTCTGCGAGAGCGAGGTGGATAAGCGGGGAAAGCTTTATAAGAAGGTCAAAGAGCTTGGTTATGCTGCAGAGCTTAATAAGCAGGAAAGCGGCGAGCTTATGAAATGGGCAGCCGGTATCCTCTCCCGTGACGGAAAAAAGATCACAAGACAGGTGATGGAATACTTTCTGGAGCGGACCGGGGACGATATGGAAAATATTAAGACTGAGCTGGAAAAGCTGGTATGCTATGCCATGGATCGGGAAGTGATCACGAAGGAGGATGTGGATGCCGTGGGAACCGTCCATATCACAAACCGGATCTTTGAGATGGTCGCAGCCATTGTTGCGGGAAATACCCGACGGGCTATGGAGCTTTACGAGGATCTTCTGACCTTGAAGGAGCCTCCGATGCGAATCCTTTTTCTGATCGCAAGACAGTTCAATCAGCTTTTACAGGTCAAGGAGCTGGCCAATAAGGGCTGTGACAGAAAGACCATTGCCGCAAAAGTGAAGGTTCCTCCCTTTGCGGCAGGAAAGCTGATGACTCAGGCAAAGGCCTTTTCCCGGGAACAGATCTTATCCTGTGTTGAAATGTGTGTGGAATCGGAGGAGGCTGTCAAGACAGGACGCTTATCGGATCGGCTGGCGGTGGAGCTCTTGATCGCAGGAAACTGCAGAAAAGTATAAAAGAACAAATATATAAAAGAACAAAAATATAAAAGAACGAAAGAACCAAAGAACAAGTTCGTCTTGACTGAAAACAAGCGAAAACACGCTTCGCGAGTTTCCCCTTGTTATCGCGACAGTCGCCAAGGTCTCGCGCAAGCGCGGACTTTGGCTCGTTGTTCGCGTAAATAAAAAACGTTGTTCATGTGAGTGGCAGAAACCTGATC
>USQV01000160.1 GCA_900556965.1 uncultured Clostridium sp. | reverse complement strand
CCCCCTCTCCCTGAAGGGCCTTTCGCAGGAGATTAAAAAAATATCCCCATCGGCACTGCGGCTTAATTTTACCATCGAATCCGGGAAAGAGACCGGAAAGATCCTCAGAGCCTTTTATGAAGAATTTGCAGAGGAAAAAAATACAGAACCGCCGACCGGTAATTTTACACGCGGTCACTTTAAGCGGGGAGTTGAGTAGGTGAGAATGTGACAAATCTGGTTGTTGAAGTATCCAGATATCTGCTGATCCTTTTGATCGCGATATATACGTATTATAATTTCAGCTTTTTTTCACACAAGGAGGAGAGGGCAAAAACGCGGGCATGCAGACGCCAGCTGATCTGCATGTTTATGATACATTTCCTTGCCTTCCTTTCGATCTATGTCCATACAGAGCAATTGGAACTGGTGCTGTTTTATGGTATCCAGGCGGCATTCTTTCTTGTGTATATCCTCCTGTACCGTTTCTTTTACAGAAATGTGTCCCGGATCCTTCTAAATAATACCTGCATGCTTTTGTGTGTGGGCTTTGTGATGCTGACACGGCTGAACCCGGAGCGGGCCATGAGACAGTTTGTGATCGTAGCAGCCTCGGCGGCTGTAACGTTTGTGATCCCGTATATCATCGACCGGGTATGGCAGCTTGTGGAGATTCCGTGGATATACGGCAGTCTGGGCCTGTTGCTGCTCCTTGTCGTCTGTATCGCAGGAAATACCTCCTATGGCGCACAGCTTTCCCTGACTGTCGGAGGTTTTTCCGTGCAGCCATCGGAGTTTGTAAAGATCAGCTTCGTCTTTTTTGTTTCGGCAATGTTTTACCGTTCTACAGAATTTAAGGCGGTGGCGGTCACAACTGCGGCGGCAGCGGCCCACGTCCTGATCCTTGTGCTTTCCAAGGATCTCGGCGGAGCTCTGATCTTTTTTGTATCTTACCTGACGATGCTGTTTATCGCCACATCAAACTGGCTGTACCTGGGCAGCGGGGCTCTGGGAGGAGCAGCAGCCTCTGTGGCGGCATATCATCTGTTTTCCCATGTGCAGAGGCGGGTAAAGGCATGGCGGGATCCGTGGGCAGATGTGGATAATACCGGCTATCAGATTGCACAGGCCCTGTTCGCAGTAGGCACAGGCGGATTTTTCGGCATGGGCCTGTATCAGGGGATGCCGGAAAAGATCCCCGTAGTGGAAAAGGACTTTATTTTTGCTGCGATCTCAGAGGAGCTTGGGGGAATATTCGGGGTCTGCCTGATCCTTATCTGTCTCGGCTGCTTTCTCCAGTTCATGCTGATCGCCGTAAATATGCAGGCAATGTTCTATAAGCTGATCGCCTTCGGTCTCGGTATCGTCTATATCACACAAGTATTCCTTGCAGTGGGCGGTGTGATCAAGTTCATTCCCTCCACAGGAGTCACGCTTCCCTTTATCAGCTACGGCGGAAGCTCGATGGTGTCGACCTTCCTGCTGTTTCAGATCGTTCAGGGACTTTATATCTTAAAGCGCAATGAGGAGGATGAAGATGAAGAAGAACAGGCCGAATCCGAAAGCAAATAAAAGTATTCTAATGTTTTCCTGCGGTATTGCAGGGCTGTTTCTCGGGATCTGTATCTATTTGGGCCATTTTCTTGTCATGGACAGTGAGACCGTGATCAACAATCCCTATAATGCGAGACTGAACCGCTTTGCAGAAAAAACGGTCCGCGGAAGGATCCTGTCAGATCAAGGAGATGTGCTGGCGGAAACCATCGTAAGTGATAACGGGACAGAGACAAGAAGCTATCCCTACAAGGATCTTTTTGCCCATGTGGTCGGCTATTCTACTGTGGGAAAGACGGGACTGGAATCGATAGCCAATTTTTATCTTCTGAGCAGTCATGAGCCATTAAATGAAAAAGTCATGAACGAAATGTCCGGGAAAAAGAACACGGGCGACAATGTCATAACCACATTGAATACAGAGCTTCAGAAAGCGGCCTCCGAGGCCCTGGGGAAAAATAAAGGTGCAGTGATCGCAATGGAGCCGTCCACCGGAAAGATACTGGCTATGGTATCAAAACCCGGTTTTGATCCGAATACGTTGGCAGACCAGTGGGACAGCCTTGTGCAGGGAGACAGCAAAGAGGCCCGTCTGGTGAACCGTGCAACTCAAGGACTCTATGCACCGGGTTCTACCTTTAAGATCATAACGGCACTCCAGTACATGAGAGAACATCCCGGAAGCTACCGGGACCACACATATTCCTGCAGCGGTGTTTTTGAGTATGATAACGAGAAGATCCAATGTTATCACAAAACAGCCCACGGAGAAGAAAACTTTATTCAGGCCTTTGCCAATTCCTGTAACGGAGCCTTTGCCTCTTTGGGACTTTCAATGGATCTTAACGGACTTAAGAATCTGTCGGAGCAGCTTTTATTCAACAGAGAGCAGCCGCTTTCGCTTCCGTATAATAAAAGCTCATTTACCATGAAGGCAGATGCCAAACCATGGGAGATCATGCAGACGGCGATCGGACAGGGAAACACCCTGATGACTCCTATGCATAATCTGATGCTTATGTCAGCCATCGCCAATGACGGAGTGCTGATGAAGCCGTATCTGATCGATCATGTGGAGAATGACGATGGTAAGACCGTAAAACGGTTTAAGCCGTCTGCCGGCGGAGAATTGATGGTTCCCAACGAGGCCAATGCCTTAAAGGAGCTTTTGGTTCAGGTCGTTGAGAGCGGCACCGGCTCAGCATTAAAGACAGACGCATATCAGGCTGCCGGTAAGACCGGATCGGCAGAATTTGAGAAGGGAAAAGAAACACACGCATGGTTTGTGGGCTTTGCACCCCTTGAAGATCCAAAGATCGCTGTCTGTGTGATCGTAGAGGAGGGAGGCTCCGGCGGAAAAGCGGCGGCTCCGATCGGCAGAAAGCTTTTCGATATCTGGCTCACCGGCTCTGAAAAGTAATAATTTGGTAAAGGGAGAAAAAAGTATTCTCTTTTTGGGCCGGGAGTGTTAATATAATAACTGACATAAAGAAACCGCTGCAGACCGGATAACAACTCCGGCTCCTGCCGGTGCAAGAAAGGATGAAGCGATATGAGAATTCTCGTGACAGGAGGTGCCGGCTATATCGGCAGTCACACATGTCTTGAGCTTTTAAATCAGGGACATGAGGTCGTTGTCTTTGATAATCTCAGCAACTCATGTGAAGAAGCTTTGAACAGAGTGAAAAAGCTGACCGGAAAGGATCTGACTTTTTATCAGGCAGATATGCTGGATCGGGACGCTCTGGAAAATATTTTCAACAAGGAAAAGATCGACGCAGTTATTCATTTCGCAGGCTTAAAGGCAGTCGGCGAGTCTGTTGCAAAGCCGCTGGAGTATTACTATAACAACATTACCGGCACTCTGATCCTTTGTGATGTAATGAGAAAGCATGGCGTGAAAAAGATCATTTTCAGTTCTTCCGCCACGGTTTACGGCGATCCGGCCTTTGTTCCGATCACAGAGGAATGCCCAAAGGGTCAGTGTACGAACCCCTACGGTCAGACAAAGAGCATGCTGGAGCAGATCCTTACCGATATCCAGAAGGCTGACCCGGAGTGGAGCGTGATCCTTTTACGCTACTTTAACCCGGTAGGCGCCCACGAGAGCGGTATGATCGGTGAGGACCCGGCAGGTAT
>USQV01000159.1 GCA_900556965.1 uncultured Clostridium sp. | reverse complement strand
AAGATGCTACTCTAATTATACTACCAGACTTTCCGATGAGAAGGTCTGGTTTTTTTATGTGACAGGAAATTCCGAAGAATTCCCTGTCACATAAAAAAGGCACTAACGTGCCAAAGATGCGCACTTGCGCGAAGATGTAGATTGTCGCAAGCGACCGCGCAAGGCGCGAGAATGTGCCAAGGCACATTCTTTCTTGTTTTTAAAAGGGGAGGAGTTTATTTATGAAGATCTACGAAGAATTACAGGCAAGAGGATTGATCGCACAGGTTACAGATGAGCCGCAGATCAGAGAGCTCATCAATAACGGAGGTGCAAAATTTTATATAGGCTTCGATCCGACCGCAGACTCCCTTCATGTAGGACATTTCATGGCATTATGCCTGATGAAGCGTTTGCAGATGGCCGGAAACAAGCCGGTCGTATTGCTGGGAGGCGGAACAGGCTTTATCGGAGATCCGTCAGGAAGAACAGATATGCGCTCCATGATGAACGAAGAAACGATCCGCCATAATTGTGAATGCTTTAAGAAGCAGATGGAGAGATTTATTGAATTTGGGGAA
This sequence comes from uncultured Clostridium sp., assembly GCA_900556965.1. Next base: position 3,121 of record USQV01000159.1, on the reverse strand, counting down.
GATGAAGCGATCGTTGTAAATAATGCGGATTGGCTTCTGGATCTGAAATATATTGAGCTGCTTCGTGATGTGGGAGCATGCTTCTCCGTCAATAACATGCTTCGGGCCGAATGCTACAAACAGAGGATGGAACGCGGACTTAGCTTTTTTGAGTTCAACTACATGATCATGCAGGCCTATGACTTTTTGCATCTTCACAACAATTACGGCTGTAATATGCAGTTTGGCGGTGATGACCAATGGAGCAACATGCTGGCGGGAACAGATCTGATCCGCCGAAAGACCGGAGATGATACCTTTGCCATGACCATCACCCTGCTGATGAACAGTGAGGGGAAAAAAATGGGAAAGACAGCCAAGGGAGCCGTATGGCTTGATCCGAATAAAACCTCTCCCTTCGAGTTTTACCAGTATTGGAGAAATATTGATGATGCAGACGTGATGAAATGCCTGCGTATGCTCACCTTTATCCCGGTGGAGGAGCTTGAGGAGATGGAAAAGTGGGATGCAGGCAGGATCAATGAGAAGAAGGAGGTACTGGCTTATGATCTGACAAATCTGGTTCACGGTCAGGAGGAAGCACAGAAGGCGAAAGAGGCTTCGCGTGCCTTGTTTTCCGGCATCGGTGATGACAGCAGCATGCCGACAACTGTGCTTAAAGAGGAAGAAATTCCGGCAGACGGCATAGCCTTAACGGAGCTGATGCTTTTATGCAGGCTGGCAGCCAGCAAAACAGAAGCGAGAAGACTGATTCAGCAGGGCGGTGTTTCTATCGACGGGGAAAAAGTTGATGCACTTGATGCGAGGATCGCAAAGAACCAGCTTGAAGAAGGAATTCGGATCCGCAAAGGCAAAAAGGTATATCATAAGGTAGTGCTCACGACAATTCAGGATTGATTTACACGTTGAGCAATGGTAAAACAATAAATAGATATCGAGGCGGGTATCATAAATATAAGATATCTTTTTATCAGAGGGCAGGAAGATGGCAGACAAAAGAGAGATAAACGGAGTGTTCATGATCCCCTTTGGATTAGCAGCAGGCTTTGCGGACGGCAACGAGATACGGCTCATTGAGCTTGCCGAGAACGGATTTTGCTTTCGCACGGAGAAGGAACTCGGGAGGGTGGAAAGCTTCCGGATCTGTTTTTATGGAGTATCCGAAGTGCTCGTGGAAGCCTTTGAACTGGAAATGCGTATCGATGATTCCATCGGGATCCCAGTGTTTGTTTATTCCGTGTTTGTGGACCAACAGGAATACCGGGAGTGTGCAGCAAAGCTGATATTACAATACGACAGATATGTGCGGCTCAAGCTGGAGTGTGAGGACGGAGAGCTGGCTAAGGTATTGACAGGCTATCCGGCAGAGCTGGATACGGAGTTTGCAGAGGATCTGGAGGAGCAGAAAAAGGAATGGTTCGGAGAAGAAGGATTCGTGGAAGCCTGCCCCGGTAAGGGATGCTTCGGGGAAATCCGCAGTGAGGAAGCACGATGCGGCGAAGCTCTGTTTACGAAAACAGGGAGAACTGCTGTGGAAGAAACGAAGGCAGCTTTGGAATATGCCGTCGAGCTGGATTGCCCCGAGCTCTATGAACGATATCTCTCTATGGAGTTTTGCGATTTCATGTCATGGTACTGGAGAAGGAATCAGGCAGAAGGGCTTGGAAAACAGCTCCCGGCGCCGACAAGAATCTATGTGGGAAATGCGTTCTGCCATTTATTGTTTCCGGAGAAGGAGCTGTTATTTAAGCTCTTAGAAAAGGCCGCGCAGGATGATCTGGCGGTGACGATCACAACCTCCTATCTGCGGGAATTTATGCTGGAGCCGGTGGAAAACCTGTTAGATCAGCTGACAGGATGGTGCAAAGCCAGAAAATCCACTCTTGAGATCGTCGCAAATGACTGGGGAATGCTGAAGCTTCTGAATCAAAGAGGAGAATTTCTGCATCCCTGTATGGGGATACTTCTGAATAAAAGAAAAAAGGATCCACGGATGAGATATAAGCAGGGAGATACGGGATTTCTTCGAGAAAACAGCCTGAACGCGGAATTTTACCGGAAATATCTTCTGGATGCATTTGGAATCCGGCGATATGAATGGGAATCCTGCGGTTATGAACAAGAGCTCCCGGAAGGAAAGAACAGCATCCATGTTCCGTTTTACCAGACAAATTCATCCCAGTATTGTACGCTGTATGCTGTATGTAAAAACAAAGAACGCGGCAGACAGGAGCTGCCGGGATCCTGTAGCGGATATTGTGGGGATAAGGTATTCCTGTACCCGAAGCATCTTAAGCTGCTGGGCCGGTATAATTCCCTGTTTGCCTTAGATGAAAACGCAGTTTCCGGGCTTACGGATCCTAAAATGTGGAAAGCTCAGGGAATCGACCGGATCGTGGTGAATTTATTGTAGTAGAGGTCAGTGGAAACACAAGACATTTTCGGGAGAAATAGCATGAAGATCACAGCAGGACTTGGTTCCGTCGATGAATATGTCAGGTATGTCCGTGCAGGTGCAGACGAATTTTTCTGCGGGTATGTACCGTATGAATGGAATAAAAAATATGGGACGATACTGCCGTTAAACCGGAGAGAGGTGCTTGGTGTCAACGTTCAGATCGGGTCGGAAAGCGAATTAAGGATTCTTGCAGCCTTGGTCAGAAAGTATGACAGGCCGGTACATCTTACCTTCAATTCTCTATATTATATACCAAAGCAGTACCCGGAGATCGCGGATATCATCTGCCGATGCAGAGAGCTTGGCTTTTCAAGCTTTATCGTTGCAGATCCGGCGTTATTGGTATACATGAAGGAGCATGGGATCCGATGCGAGCTTCATCTGAGCGGAGAAACTGCGGAGGTGAACAGCCGGATGCTGGAGGTGTTTGAAGGGCTGGGTATCCGCCGCCTGATCTTTCACCGGAAAAACAGCTTTGCAGATATGGAAGCTGTGATCCGGCAGGAAAGAAAGCAGGAAGGCTGCGGGATTCGCGAATTTGAAGCCTTCGTGTTAAATGAGCTCTGCCAGTTTTCCGGAGCCTTCTGTAATTCCCTGCATTGTGATGAGTTAGGGCATTTGTGCCGGGTACCGTATAAGCTGGGACAGATTAAAAAAGAGACC
>USQV01000158.1 GCA_900556965.1 uncultured Clostridium sp. | reverse complement strand
TGCTGCTCCATAAATGATTACTCATCTATTTTGCAACAGCCCCTTTTCACCTCAGTCAGATAAGAGCCTGACTTGCTTATGTCAAGCGGATATTCGCAATCCGCTTCGCTACTTGCTTATTTAAAATCCATGGTCAGCATACGCCAAACGACTTTTGTGATCTGTTCAAAGATATTTAAATCTAGATATTCTTTTGTCGTGTGGACATCAAACATTCCGGTGGAAACGCCGGTGCAGTTAAAGCCGTGGCCGGAGAAGATATTGCTGTCTCCGCAGCCGTTGCTGACATCGTACTCCGGTGTGAGGCCCTCATCTACCATAGCTTGATGGGTCAGGCGGCAGAGGAAGCAGTCCGGATCTGGCTTGTGGGGCGGGCAGAAGTGGTCGATCTCGATATCGACGGTTGCACCGAATTCTTTTGCCGCTGCGTTGCAGGCATCGACGATCTTTTTAACCTGATTGTCAAGCTGCTCCTTGGAATGGGAGCGTACCTCACAGGTGAAGTTGACCTCATCGGTGACGATATTTGTGGCTCCGCCGCCCTCAATACGTCCGATGTTGGAAGTAGTCTCCGGATCAATACGGCCGAAGGGGATACGGCTGATGGCAGATGCAGCAACAGCAATTGCGTTGATGCCTTTTTCCGGTTCGATACCGCCGTGGGCTGTTTTTCCGTGGAAGGTAATGGAAAGGCTGTCCTTTCCGGCACCGGATTTAAGAAGTACATTTGGTTTTCCGGCTCCGTCCAGAGCGAAAATGTTCTTGACCGGAAGCTTAGAGTAGTCAAAATTCTTTGCACCGTATAAGCCTGATTCCTCGCAGATCGTAAAGAGAAGATAGAGATCTCTGTGGGGAGTTTTTGTCTCTGTGAGAAGATCAAGAAGCTCCATGATCATTGCGATACCGGATTTGTCATCGGCTGCAAGGATCGTATCGCCGCTGCTTTTTAAGATCCCGTTTTCAAGAACCGGTTTGATGCCAAGGCCCGGTTTTACGGTATCCTGATGGGCATTGAGACAGATTCCCTCACCGGGAAGTGTTCCGGGAATGTGTACCATAAGGTTGCCGGAGTGGTCTCCGCCAACGATCTTTCCGGCCTGATCCCTGTAGACCTCATAGCCTCTGTCTTCAAAATACTTCTGAAGATAATCCGTCATTGGGCCCTCATGATAGGACTCACTGTCGATCTGGATGATCTCGGTCAGATTTTTCAATACTCGTTCCATATTTACCTGTATCATGGTTAATCCTCCATTTATCATACGCTCTAAGGCGTTATTGATCTTTGTGAATAAAAATCGTTTATGCTGCCTATTCGATAGGCGGAAGGAGCTCCTTTGGCAGAGAGCCTCCTTTTACTCCGACGATGGCCGCTGCTGTTCGGTTTGCATAGGATAAGGAATCCTTAAGGGACATTCCGTTGGTGAGACAGCCGATAATGGTTCCGGCATGAGTGTCTCCGGCGCCGATGGTATCTTCGATGTGGTTTACCAAAACAGCAGGGACAAAATGGGTAGCTCCACCCTTATCCATACAATAGCAGCCGCGGTCTCCTAAGGTTATGATCACGGTATTTCCGGTGATGGAGTGAAGATAGGCAGCTGCCTTTTCATAGTTTTCCTGACCGCTCAGAGTGCATGCCTCTGCGGCATTGATATGGAGTATAGGATGAAGGGCCAACATTCGGCGGTTCTTTTCCGGATCGATGTCTCCGACTCTTGCACCGGGAGCATAAAAAACTTCAAGACAGGGGTTTTCTTCCAGATATTCGATAATCTGTCCTCCTGTCGGTTCCTCTATTTCCAGACCGCAGACGTAGGTGAGTCCGAAGTCTTCCGGGTCATAAGGCTTCATCCATTCCTTGTTAAAGGTATACTCCGCACCGTGGTAGGACATAAAGGTGCGTTCGCCGCCGGCCTCCACAAGGCAGTAGCAGCAGCCGTTTTCTTTCTCAGGAACACGTACCGCGATGGGGATACCGGCTTCAGTCATGGTTTTAGCGACAAAATCACCAAAGACACCCTGTCCGACCGGAGTGATAAAGGTGTGCGGTGCATTTAAAAGGCGTACCATATTTGAAACATTGTAGGCACAGCCTCCGATAGACATAGCCTGTGAGGAGGGATGGATATCTTCCTCTGTGACAGGCAGATGATCGATATTGATAATGACATCCACGCAGGTGGAGCCGATGATCAGCGCTGGTTTCATAAATTTAACTCCTCGTATCTGTAAGGTTCAAAACTTTCTCTATTATACAACAACAGAGGCGGGTTCATCAATTGTTTTTATACAGTTTTCACAAAAAATATGTATACTCGGTTTTTTGACAAATATACCTTGTTGTCAATTGAGTGCAAAAGAAAAAGGGTATATACTGGAAGAAAAGAAGGAAGCACATCGACAAAGCCAAGGGAAAATGTCTTTGCGTGGGCTGATGGGGGGAGAAAATTGGATGAAGGATCGGACAAAGGTGGAGATTTCAACAGCGTTGACAACGCTGTTAGCAAAGAAGGCGATCGATGATATTACCGTGCGGGAGATCGTAGAGCTCTGTGAGATCCGGAGGCAGACGTTTTACTATCATTTTGCAGATATCTATGCACTGATGGACTGGACACTGGAATACCGACTGGGAATATACAGGAAGGCTCATGAACTGCCGTTCCGGGACTGGAAGGAGGAATTGTGGCAGATATTTGAATTTTTTATGTCTGTCCAGCCCCTTATCGTCAATGCGTACAATTCAGAAAACAGAAGATATTATGAGCTGTTTATGGAAAGACAGTCGTTTCCCGTTGTTGCAGATCTTTTACAGAGCAACCCTAAGCTGGCAAACCTGTCTGTGGAGAAGCAGAATTTTATCTGTCGGGCCTACTCACGGGTATTTGTCGGTCTGTTTCTGGACTGGGTCAGCAATGGGATGAAGGCAAGGGATCTGGATTGCTTCTCCGATGCATGCATACTTGTGGAAGGCGGAATAGAGGGAGCACTGGAAAAATTTAAACGATGATCCGGGAGTATCGTGTTTTGCGATACTCTTTTTTTGACCTTTATATTATAGAGACAAAACTTTGACAGGGATGATGAAATGTCATAAACACAGACAGAAACCGGCCTTTGTAAATTGCATGTGGGGGCAGAAATCCTTATGATGTAAGGCAGAAATGGTAAAAGTGTTTAGTTACGGACATTCTGCTGCAATTTGCAAAATACACTGAGAGGTGATGAAATGCTATTTAACGAGAACAAAACGGAGGATCGGAGGATCCGTAAGACAAAGCGGGCGATCCAAAACAGCCTATATACGCTGCTCAGAAAGAAGGAGCTGCAGGAGATCCGGGTTAAGGAGCTCGCAGAAGGTGCGGACATAAACAGAGGGACGTTTTACCGTTATTATGGAGACGTCGAAGATATCCTGCGGGAATCCGAACAGGATTTTCTGGAACAGATCCGGCAGATCTTTGACAGTCAGGAAAAAGGAGCAGATCCGAGACCCGTGAAAGCCCTCTATGAGCTGTGCAAAAACCATGCGGAGCTTTTAGAGATCGTGTTTTCAGAGGAACGAGATCCGAAGTTTATCATTTCTCTCTGGCAGCTCTTAAAAAGAAAGCTGGCTTTGAAGCTGGAAGCAGAGTGTGGAAATGACAGGGATGAGGCGGAGGATTGGGGCGGTTTTCTTGCA
>USQV01000157.1 GCA_900556965.1 uncultured Clostridium sp. | reverse complement strand
GTATATTTGTGGATGGAATGTGCTTCCTCCTCGCCTTCTTCCTCTCCTGTCTTCTTTTCGTCTTCAGTTTCAAGCTCAACCTTATCGTTCACCGTGATCTTGGTAATATTCGTGTGGGAATCACGGATCGTTACAACTGCCCTGTCAGTTTCCGTTTCAAGGGATGCTTCAATAAAGATACGGCTTGTGATGCCGCTAAGCTCAACCGTCACCTTGCCCTGATCGATAAGCTCCTGAGCTTTAACATTGTCCTCCGGTGTAACATCGGCAAGAGACTCCAGACCCTTACTTGCATTACCGGCTACCGCACCCAATGCTGCGGCAAAAACATTACCGACCTTGCTGCTGTTGGGAATACCGCAGGTAAATGCGTTTTTATACATTCCGCTATTCATTGAGACATTGACTTTTTTAATCCTTCCCTTTGCATAGCTTCTTGCTGTGGCGACCGCAAAGGCGATCGCTCCCGGCTCTGTGACGCCTAATGCCGGCTTCATATCATCTTTGATCATCTGTGACAACTCGTGCATAATAACCTCTCCTTGTTTCTTAGAATTTGCTCCCCATTTTATAGCCTTTTATATTTGGATCGTCATAATAATCAGATCGTCAGCACAAAGGATGCGAGCATGGCGATCCTCGGAATATACTGGTCGATCAGAATATATTCATTTGCAGAATGAGCTCCGTCTCCTGCTGCACCAAGACCGTCGAGGGTTGGTATTCCGAGTGCGGAGACCTCGTTTCCGTCACTTCCGCCGCCGACAAACTGGTGGGAGAAGGAAAGGCCCACTTTATCCCCGCATCGCTTCGCCTTTTCAAAGAGAGCCATTGTTGCCTCCGTCTCCTCCATAGGCATCTTGCTGCCACGCTCGATGACCTCCCTCGTTGTTCCGGGAACAGTGGTCTTTAATTCGTGGATCGCTTTGCGGATACGCTCGGCCTCTGCTGCCGTCTTTACACGACAGTCGATCTCGATGGCAGCCTCAGCCGGAACAACGTTCGGCTTCGTTCCGCCGCTGCATATACCCACATTTACGGTCGTTCCGACCTCATAATCGGTCAGCTTCTGGATCGCTAAGATCTCATGTGCCAGCTCCTCAATGGCATTAATGCCCTGATTATGTGCATTGCCTGCATGGGAGGCCTTTCCATGTACTTTAACGGTAAAACGGACAAGCCCCTTTCTGCCTGTCTTCAGATCTCCGTTTGCGGCACACGGTTCACAGACAAGAGCCGCTTTTGCGTCCTTAGCCAGATTACAGATGATCTCACTGGATTCGGCACTTCCGGTTTCCTCATCCCCGTTAAACAGAAATTCCAGTCTTCTACCAGGATCGATACCAAGATCCTTATATGCCTTGACTGTCCAGATCGCGGAGATCAGGCCGCTTTTCATATCGTAGACACCCGGCCCGTGAAGCTTGTTTCCCTCTTTGTAAAGGTTTAAGGCGCCAATCAGATGCACCGTATCGTAATGGCCGATAAACAGGATCTTTTCTTCTCCCTTTCCAAATGAAAAGCGTATCGGACAATGTCCGTTTTCAGCCTCATAAACAAAGCTGTCTTCTCCGGTGCGCTCCTTGATCAGTGTGATCAGCCGCTCGCGTACCTTTGCCAGTGCTTCGATATCGGAGGTACTGGCCTCTGTAAGAACGAGAGACTTGAGATCCTCAAAAATCTCGGCTTCATGTTCTTTTAAATAGGCAAGTATTTTTTCTTCCATGAATCTTCTCCTTTGTCTTTTCTTTTATTTCTATGATATAACAAAACAGGAAAAATGAAAACAGAAGAACGAGATAATTATGATTTTTGATTCAAAAGAAAGGATAAAAGAAAGGATAATGGCCAGTAAAAAAAAGATGAGATCATGGAGCAGAGGTTAGGTTATATGCACAGGCAGCGGAGTATAAAATACCCCGCTGCCATTTGTTTGCTATTATTCCATATTATCCGCTGTGCTGTCGATTGCGGCATCTACTGCTTTGTTTTTATCCATGGTGTTGATCATGGAATCACCATTAGAGGTGTTGACCTCATTATCAATTTCGTTGATCTCGCCTAACGAGTCAGCAGCTTTGTTGCTGTCATTGTCAGTTCCGGTATTTTCGTTAGAGGAGTCAGCAGCCTTGCCGTTGTCGTTTCCGGTATTTTCGTCAGAGGAGTCAGCAGCCTTGTTGCTGTCATTGTCGTTTCCGGTATTCCCGTCGGAGCTGTCAGCAGCGTTGCCGCTGTCGTTGTCGATTCCGGTATTCCCGTCGGAACTGTCAGCAGCGTTGCCGTTGTCATTATCGGTTCCGTTATTCTCGCCAGAGGATTCAGAAACCTTGTTATTGTTGTTGTTGCTGTCAGCTACGGTGTTTTTGTCTGAGCTGTCGGCTGCAGCGTCCGGAACTGTTTCAACCACTGCGTTAGGAACATCTGCTAAGGAAATTGTTGCTGTAGAGCTATCCGGGTCGATCATGGCTCCTTTTTCGTTAAGATAAAACTCCAGAGCTTCATAACCCTCGGCAGATATTACGACCGCGTTCTGAGCTTTACTGAGACTTCCTTTGCCGAACCAAACCTCACGATCACTGGGCTTAAGAATATATGTATATGTATTTTTGTCCAGCTCCCATGAATAGGTTACCTGCGTAAGCTCATTTCCGTTAATGGTTATCTCCTTTATCGAATTAAACCAATCATCTAAATTCTCAGAGCTTGCTTTTACTGTATAGTGATTATCCCACTTTCCGATCGCATTGGCGGAGACTGTAGGAGCAGGCTTTTCACTGCCTTCCTCCTCCTTTCCGATCTCGCCCTTGCTATTCAGAGAAATGGTTACGGTCAGATCATCATATCCGTCAACAGCAATCACGACAGTGTTTTCAAAGGAATTCTTGAAGGCGGAATTGCTGAGTATAATCTGAGGCAGGAAGGAATGGATCCGATAGCTTCCTCTTTCTAAATAATCTGCCTTGTTATATGTTCCTCCGTTGACTGTGATCGAGGTAAGGCTGTCAAACCAGTTCTTATCGGCGAAAGTAAGACTGTAGCCATCGGTGATGGACTCAACAGCAGTTGGCTGTGAGAGAACCTGTCCGCCGTTTTCTCCCGGATCCGTGCTTCCGCCGTTCCCCGGATTTTCTCCTTCCTTCTTTGTAAGGGAGAAGTTTACATTCTGCTCCTCATAATATTTGGAGGTGATGGTTAATTTGTATGTTCCTTCCTTCTTAAACAGGTCTTTTCCGAGGATCAGCCTATTCTTGTCAATGCGGTAGCCGATCTCCTCGAACAAGCTTTCTGTTTTGTCCGGAAGGATATTTCTTACGGTATCATCCGGGAGGATCATGGAAAGGCCTGTCAGGTTTTTCCAGATATCTCCTGTCTCATCGGCTGTATTTGTGATGACAACGGATTCACCGACTTTTAAATCATCATCCACAGAAAGCTCGATCTCTTTTTTCGCTTTTACCACCGGGATCAAGATAGAATTATCTTTGTATCCATCAAGTTTGATCGTAAGGGTGTTTGTGCCTTTATCAAGGACAAATACACCTGCTTCAAAGAATAAACTTAAGCCATCCTCTGAAAGCTCATATTTTGTGTTGGAAAGCTCCTGATAATCTCCATTCACATAAAGTCTACCGACCTCTGAAACGGTCTGTAAGTAGGCGGTATCACTACAGGAAATATAAACCTCGGATCCCTCCGTCACTTCAGTAAGC
>USQV01000156.1 GCA_900556965.1 uncultured Clostridium sp. | reverse complement strand
TGAAGCGGGCAGATCGTTTGAATATTCAGAGCTGCCGCCTTCTTAAGAAGTGCCTGAACCTGTGCACCGTATTTTCCGACGATGCCGATATAGTATCTGCGTGCCTCGCAATCCCAGTCTTCTTCCACATCAAGAGCTCCGAATTTTCCGAAGCCATCTGCGGAAAACAGTACCTTATCGAAGGAATCATACGTTACGATGACCTCCGGCCAATGTACCATAGGCGCTGTCACAAAGGTAAGCTCGTGGCTGCCGAGGCTTAAGGTAGATCCCTCTCCCACTACGATCCGTCTGTCCTCGTACTCTTTTCCGAAGAAGTTTTTCATCATTGCAAAGGCCTTTGCGGAGGATACAACGACTGCCTCCGGATATTCGTTTAAGAAACGGTCGATATTTGCCGAGTGATCCGGCTCCATGTGCTGCACGATCAGATAATCCGGCTTTCTTCCGTCAAAAAGCTTTGACAGATTTCCAAGCCACTCCTCTGCAAAATGTTTATCCACGGTATCCATAACGGCGATCTTCTCATCTATAATCACATAGGAATTATAAGCCATACCGTTCGGAACGTGATACTGGCCCTCAAACAGATCAATCTCATGGTCGTTTACGCCTGCATATTTGATGTCATTTGAAATTGTCATTGTTTTCCTCCTGAATAAAAGAATTTATGTATCATGCTTTTGTATTTGCGGATTCTTATATTTTCCTGTATAATATCCTTATCTATCATAACGTCGGAGACTCTGTTTGTCAAATAAGTCTCCTGAGAAAATATGCCGTTAATATCACGGGCATGAATTTTTTGGACTGAAAATCCCCTGTGTTTCAGAGGCGGCTTTAAAGAAAGCGAGGAATTTACATGAACGTACTGATCACCGGGTTCGACCCCTTCGACGGAGAGCCGATCAATCCGGCATGGGAAGCCGTAAAAGCCATGAAAGACGAGATCGCCGGGGCAAAGATCACGAAGCTGCAGATCCCGACCGTAGTTGCTAAATCCATTGCAAAAGTCCATGAAAAGATGCAGGAGCTCCACCCGGATATCGTCATCAGCATCGGTCAGGCAGGCGGACGGTTCGGCGTGACTCCGGAGCGTGTGGCGATCAATGTAACCGATGCAAGAATCCCGGATAATGAAGGAAACCAGCCCATCGATGAGCCGATTTTTGCAGATGGAGATGCCGCTTATTTCTCCAATCTTCCAGTGAAGGCCATGGTTCAGGCGATCAGGAACGCCGGTTATCCTTCTACCCTCTCCAACACTGCAGGAACTTATATCTGCAATCATGTCATGTATGGAATTTTATACTATATTCAAAAGGAATTTCCAAACGTACGCGGCGGCTTTATCCACGTTCCGTATGCCGTTTCTCAGGTTGTCAATAAACCGGCAACCCCGTCTATGGCCATTGCGGATATTACGGCTGCTTTGGAAGCAGCTGTGAAAGCTGCTGTTGAATATGAGCAGGATATCAAAGTGATCGGCGGAAAAACACACTGATAATACCGATTTTGTGCTCATTTCCGAATTACTTTATTGCTCAGTCCATAGATTTTTTCACTAAAAAACTTCATCTCCGGATTTTTTTCAGGCTGTGATATCAGTCTGAAGGTTTCCAGAGATGAAGTTTTTCTGTAACTGTTCAGTAGGTCTGCACACTTGCTACGCTGACCGTAAGTTTTCTGATTATTCTTTTGTTCCTCTCTCCGCAGACGCGTTGAGCTTTCCATCGACCACATCGATCAGGATCGTATCTCCTGCTCTTACACCGTCTGAAAGGATCAGCCTTGCAGCCAGTGTTTCCACATTTTTCTGCAGATATCTCTTAAGCGGTCTTGCACCGTAAACCGGGTCATAACCATTATCGACGATATACTGCTTTGCCGTATCACTGAGGACGATCGTAAGCTCCTTATCGGCCAGACGTTTGTTGACATCTGCGATCAGAAGGTTTACGATTCCGCCGATGTTGTCCTTGGTCAGCGGCTTGAACAGGATCGTTTCATCCAGACGGTTCAAAAATTCCGGACGGAAATGAGCACGAAGATCGTTCATTACCATCTGCTCTGCCTCCGGCCTGATCTTTCCGTTTTCGTCGATGCCCTCCAGCAGATACTGGGAACCGATATTGGAGGTCAGGATGATGATCGTATTCTTGAAATCGACAGTCTTACCCATTGAATCTGTGATACGTCCGTCATCGAGGACCTGAAGCAGGACATTGAATACATCCGGATGGGCCTTCTCCACCTCGTCGAACAAAACAACACAATATGGTTTCCGTCTGACAGCCTCTGTCAGCTGTCCGCCTTCATCATAGCCTACGTATCCAGGAGGCGCTCCGATCAGACGGGATACCGAGTGCTTCTCCATATATTCACTCATATCGATACGGACCATATTGTTCTCATCATCAAACAGGCTCTCGGCCAGAGCCTTTGCAAGCTCCGTCTTACCTACACCGGTAGGCCCTAAGAACAAGAAGGAGCCGATCGGCTTTGTCGGATCTTTAATACCGGCCTTGGAACGGATGATCGCCTCGGTGACCTTCTCCACGCCCTCATCCTGTCCGACAACACGCTTATGAAGCTGTTCGTCCAGATGCAGCGTCTTGTTCCGCTCACTTTCCGTAAGCTTTGCCACCGGGATTCCCGTCCAGCGGGAAATGATCCTTGCGATCTCGTCCTCGGTAACGCTCTCATGAACAAGACTGAGATCCTCGTTCTTAACCTTTTCTTCCTCCTCCCGCAGTTCCTTTTCCAGCTGCGGAAGCTTTCCGTACTGAAGCTCAGCCGCTTTGTTCAGATCGTATTTCTGCTGGGCATCCTGGATCATGCGGTGAACGCTCTCAATCTCCTCCCGGAGACTGGACAGCTTCTCGACAGAATGCTTCTCGTTCTCCCACTGGGCCTTCTGTGCCGTAAACTGATCGTGAAGCTCGGCAAGCTCCTTCTGAAGATCTGCAAGACGATCCTTGCTCAGATGGTCTGTTTCTTTTTTAAGGGCCGCCTCCTCGATCTCAAGCTGCATGATCTTTCTGGAAAGCTCATCCAGCTCTGTCGGCATGGAATCCATCTCGGTCTTTATCATCGCACAGGCTTCATCTACAAGGTCGATCGCCTTATCCGGAAGGAAACGGTCGCTGATATAACGGTTGGACAAAACAGCTGCGGATACAAGGGCAGAGTCTGTGATCTTTACTCCGTGGTAGACCTCGTACCGATCCTTAAGTCCACGAAGGATCGAGATCGTATCCTCGACCGTCGGCTCATCTACCTGCACCGGCTGGAAACGACGCTCCAGCGCCGGATCCTTTTCAATATACTTTCTGTACTCATCCAATGTAGTCGCACCGATACAGTGTAACTCACCACGGGCCAACATCGGCTTCAGCATATTTCCGGCATCCATAGAGCCCTCTGTCTTTCCGGCTCCCACGATCGTGTGGAGCTCATCGATAAACAGAATAATCTGGCCCTCGCTCTTTTTAACCTCCTCCAGAACTGCCTTCAGCCTTTCCTCAAACTCACCTCTGTATTTTGCACCGGCCACCAGTGCTCCCATATCAAGGGAAAACAGCTTTTTGTCTTTAAGTCCTTCCGGTACGTCTCCGCGGACGATCCTCTGGGCAAGACCCTCTACGACTGCTGTTTTACCTACGCCGGGTTCACCGATAAGAACCGGGTTATTTTTTGTCTTTCTTGACAGAATCCT